>QNCV01000032.1 GCA_003645845.1 Fidelibacterota bacterium
CCTGCTGCTTGACGGAATGACCATCGGAGCCTATTCCATCGGTGCAAGAAAGGGATTTATCTATCTGCGCGGTGAATACCTCTATATGCGGAAATATCTGGAAAACGCCCTCAAGGAACGCCGCGAACGGAACCTCCTCGGGAAGGAAATCCTCGGATATAAAGATTTCAATTTTGATATTGAGATTCGCATGGGTGCCGGCGCCTATGTCTGCGGTGAAGAAACTGCGCTTATCGAATCCCTGGAAGGGTATCGCGGTGAACCAAGGAATCGTCCGCCGTTCCCAGTTGACACAGGATTTCAGGGCAATCCCACCATCGTAAACAATGTCGAAACCTTTATCGATGCCGCATTGATCATCAGCAAAGGCGCCGACTGGTTCAAAGAATACGGAACCGAAAAATCCAAAGGTATGAAAATATTCAGTGTATCCGGTGATTGCAAACATCCCGGCATCTATGAATTTCCCTTTGGTATAACCGTGGCCGATTTGTTAAAAGAGGTTGGCGGTGAAAATGCCAAAGCGGTTCAGATCGGCGGCGCTTCCGGTCATTGTGTCGCCCGGGATAATTTCCACCGCACAATTGCCTATGAAGACTATGGTTCGGGCGGTTCGATCATTGTTTTCGGTCCCGATACCGACATGCTCAAGGTTGCCAGAAACTTCCTTGAATTCTTCGTCGAAGAATCCTGCGGTCAGTGTACTCCGTGCCGCGAAGGCACTCCCAAACTACTCGAAGGTGTTGAAATGCTTGAACAGGGCCGCTGTTCCGTAGCCTATCTGAATGAACTGAAAAAACTTGGCGAAACCATTCAACTGGCTTCAAAATGCGGTCTGGGACAATCCAGCCCGAACGCTTTCCTTTCCATCGTTGAAAATTTTAAACCCGAAATCCTTGGCCGTGTGCCGGCAGCTGACTAAGGAGGAATAGTAATGCAAGAAAAAGATAAACTGTTTGACGAAGTAATCCGATCTCCGAAAAGCACGAAAACCGCGTCGGTCAAATCTCCAGTGAATACCGAAGCGATTGGTGCTTTGATTAAGGTTACCATTGATGATAAAGAAATCAAAGTTCCCATGGGCACAACAATTCTTGAAGCAGCCAGAATGCTTGGAATTAATATTCCGACACTCTGTTATCACGAAGATTTGTGTATCAGCGGCGTCTGTCGGATTTGTGTTGTAGAAGTTGAGGGATACCGGACACTACAGGCTTCCTGTGCATTTCCGATAACCACACCCCTTGTTATTCATACTCACACCCGGAAAGTTCGCCAGGCTCGTCGCCACATTCTCGATCTGCTTCTTTCCAAACATTACGGTGAATGCTACAGTTGTGTCCGGAATAATAATTGTGAGCTGCAGGAACTGGCCAAGGAATACGGTGTTGATTTTTACCGATTCGGTCATGTCGAAGAACCGACATACGGTCGCGATGATTCATCCTATGCAATCGTTCGTGACATGGACAAATGTATCATGTGCCGCCGATGTGTACGCACCTGTATCGATCTGCAGGAAGTCGGGGTTTATGAGGCCTTAAACAAAGGCGCCGAAACACACATCGGAACATTTATGGATAATCCCATGTCCGAGCTTATCTGCATCAATTGCGGTCAGTGTATTAACCGCTGTCCCACCGGCGCCCTGCATGCCAACGATCCTTCCGACGCCATCTGGGCGGCGATTGACGATCCCGAAAAACATGTCGTCATCCAGACGGCTCCCGCTCCACGCTCCGCTATCGGTGAGTGTTTCGGTCTTGAACCTGGCACCCCCCTGACATTCGAAATGAATACAGCCATACGTTACTGCGGTTTTGATAAAGTCTTCGATACCAACTTTTCTGCCGATTTGACAATAATTGAAGAAGGAACCGAACTTATCCTGCGCCTCTATAATGCATTGGTTAAAAAAGAGCCGGAGTTTCTGCCACAGTTCACATCCTGTGCATCCGGATGGATCAAGTATATAGAACATTTCTATCCGGAAATGCTGGGGCACGTCTCTTCTGCTAAGAGTCCTCAGCAGATGTTTGGCGCCGTCATTAAAACCTACTATGCGCAGATGCATAACATTGATCCGGCGGACATTGTTACAGTCGCTTTAATGCCCTGTACGGCCAAGAAATTCGAATGTAATCGACCGGAAATGAATGATTCCGGGTTTAAAGATATTGATTATGGTTTGACGACCCGTGAGCTGGCCCAGATGTTCAAAGAAACCGGCATCGATCTGGTCAATATGAAAAAATCCGATTTCGATGATCCCTTTGGCACAGCTACCGGTTCAGGTGTTATTTTTGGTGCAACCGGCGGTGTTATGGAATCGGCGATTCGGACAGTTTATGAATTGGTTACCGGCGATAAGATTGAAAATCTTTTTGATCATGCCAATGTTATCCCGGTTCGTGGTTTTGAGGGTGTACGTTACGCCGAGTTGCCGATCACAAAAGTTGGTCCGGTGCCGGATATCCTGAAACACCTCGTCACCGATATGAACTGGCTAAAAGGCACAACTTTGAAAGTCGCCGTCGCTCACGGGACTGCGAATGCCAAGAAGGTGTTGGAAAACATCAAAGCCGGCGGCAAACTGCGTGAATGCCACTTTATCGAGTTTATGGCTTGTCCCGGCGGGTGCCTCGGCGGAGGCGGTATGCCGATACCCACCAACGAGAAGATCCGTGAAGCCCGTGCGAGAGCCATTTATGCGGAAGACGAAGCGGCTGAGGTTCGCAAGTCTTACGAAAATCCGGCCATTCAGAAAATCTATAATGAATTTCTATCGGAAGGTCCTTGTGGACATAAGAGTCATAAACTTCTGCATACTCATTATATCGAACGCGGTAAGAAACTCGTCTAATTCATTCATGCAATAAAGGAAAAGGCTGCTCAATCCCGGGTAGCCTTTTTTATATAAGGATAATATGAGTGAGTGCTCAATTTTTCCTTGCTACTAATGTAATTTTCATTATAATTTATATGCAAGTGAGCGCTCATTCATTGAAAGGATAAAAAAATGTCTGGCAAAAGAGAACAAATCATCGATGCTGCATATCAACTGCTTGCAGTTCAAAACTACCAGAATATGACAACCTCCAAGATCGCCCAGGCTGCCGGCGTTGCCGAAGGCACTCTCTACCGCTATTTCAAAAGCAAACGCCACCTCCTGCTTGAGATTATTGTAAAATATAGCGAATACATCATGACCAAGATTTTTACAAATGTCAGTAAAGATAAGCCAATATTTGAGAACCTGGAGCATTTTGCCGACGAATTTTATAAAAGTCTCATTGCGGACAGAACCTTTTACCGGATGCTTTTTAAGTTGTTCAGTGAATTGGACGAAGAGGAATTGAACGCCGCAATCCGGGATTATCATACGACCTACTTAAACCGCATTAAAGGGGTTTTCCTATGGGCAAAAGAGAACGCCGAAATCAATCTCTCTGAAAGAGAAATCAACAATGCCGTCCAGAGTTTATGGGGAATGGCTGAAGGATTTATGAAGCGTACGGTTCTCAAAATTAATCTTCCGATTTCAATTGATGAAATTTATTTTGCAGTTAATCTGCTAAAACCACTGTTGCAGGTAGAATAAATGGACAAATTGTATAAATATCCTCGTTTAACAATTATCCTGATACTGGCGCTTACGATTTTTTTTGCTCTGCAAATACCAAATATCATTATTGATAATGACCTTTACAAATTCGTCGGTGAAGACAATCCGGTAAACATTGAAAACAGCGAAGTCGAAGATATTTTTAAAACCGGTGAAAATATGGTTGTTGCCCTGGAGTCCAGATATTCCAGAATCATTTCACCGGAAAATATTCAGTTAATTGACACGCTTACACGGCAGTTTGAGAAAATCAGAAATGTCGAGAAAGTCACCAGCCTGACAAACGCCGACTATATTGAACCGACCGGTGACGGAATGAAAGTTTCTTCGTTAATTCCCGGGGGTATGTACTATGCTGACGAGAGTCAGATCATTCAACGGCTGCGATCCTGGGAGGTCTTATACAGAGATAATCTCTTTACTCCGGATTATAAAAGCACCCAGATTTTACTTACTCTGGTAAATGACCTTGAGTTGGATACCATGGAAACGATATTCGGTCAGGTAAAGGCGATTACCGATCAGGTGAATCGCGATGATATTAATATTTATATAGCCGGTATTCCTGCGATTTTAGTAACCATAAAAGGAAAAATATATGATGATTTCATCACATTGGTGCCCATTGTAATCCTCATCGTCATTGTGATGCTCTATTTTTCTTTCCACAGCATGGCAGGCGTTTTTCTTCCGTTGTTGAATGTATTGATTTCAACAATCTGGGCCATCGGGTTAATGGCATTGCTCAAAGAACCATTCACAATGATTGGGACAGGCATTCCCGTAATATTGATATCTGTGGGTAGTGCATACGGCATTCACCTGCTCAGCCATACGTACGATGAAATGGCCAAAGGCTACACGGATTTCAAGGCGGTTCTCATGAATGTGGTTAAAAAAATCAGACCGGCAATCCTTCTCGCCGGTTTGACTACAATGGCTGGATTCGGCTCACTGATAACCAGTTCTATCGTACCGATGCGGAATATGGGACTTTTTCTGGCATACGGAGTAGCCGTAGCCCTGTTTGTGGCGTTGACACTGACTCCATCGATTCTCATACTGCGGCAAAAGCCTTTGAAGAAAGCAAATGTCGAAAAGGCTGACGGCGGAAACAGTTTGATGAACCGTTTTCTGATTGCCTTTTATGAATTGCTTACCAAACGGAGCCTTCGGAATATAGCATTTGCGACGATTGTTCTCGTTCTTTCGGTTATCGGCACCACAAAGATTCTCGTTGATACAAATATGATTGATAACTTTGAGGACAGTACACCAATCTCCCGGGCCGATGCATTTGTCAACGAAAACTTCGGCGGCTCCACCCTTTTAACGGTTGTTGTAGACGGAAAAGAGGATGGCAGCCTGCTGAATCCGGAAATACTGAAAGCCATGGATGATATGGCCGATTATCTGGAAAACAGTGTGGAACTTGTTGGTAAAGTCACTTCCTTCACCGAATTTGTCAAACGAATGAACCAGGTAATGAATGCGCCCTCCGCTCCTGCAGATATTGCAGCATCCACTGACACTGATTTAGGCGGTTCCGAAAACAGCGGCTCCGGTTTTGACGATGAATTTGATACCGATGAGGAAAGTTCTTTCTCTTTTGAGGAATTTGGCGATGAATCATCCTTTTCCTTTGAGGATTCCGGTGGTGATTTTTCCAAAGCTCCTTCTCCTCCAAAAAGTCCCTCTGTGACATTCCCCTCACTGAGCGATGATAATCTGCTTGAAATTATGGAAGACGCCCTGGCGCAAAGCGGCAATGCAGACATCTCCGCCGCCGAACTTATCGACGCTATGAAACGGGTTACCAATGAAGCGGGAATGGCTTATTACGAAATCCCCTATGATCCTGCAAAATACCCGGCCACCACTCGTGAAGAATTGAAAAACCTTGTCGCTCAATATCTTCTGCTTTACAGCGGAAATCTCAGCGAATTAATTAATGACCCGCTGGAGCCCGGTATGTCCAGAATGATTGTCCAGATCAAATCACCCATGAACGCCGATGCTATTCGGATCGACAGGCTTATTACCGATTATGCCAGGGAAAACTTCCCTGATGGATATGAAGTCAGAGTTGTCGGTAGCGGAAAAATATTGGCATCATTGAATAAAATGGTACTATCCTCCCAGTTCTCGAGTATCATTTCAGCTCTGATGATTGTGTTTTTTATCATTGCATTCTATTTTAAATCGATTGTCGCCGGTCTATTGGGAATTGCCAACCTGATTTTTTCGATTATGATCAATTTCGGTGTTATGGGATTTTTCGGGATTAAACTTGATATGGGCTCTTCCATCGTTGCTTCCGTAGCTATCGGCATCGGAATCGATTATACGATTCATTTCCTGACCCGCTATCGCGAGGAATCCCGTCTGAGCAGTGACAAAGATATCATTACAAAGAACACCCTTCTCTCATCCGGCAAGGCAATCATATTCAATGCTCTCGCCGTGGCTGCCGGATTTGCCGTTTTGATGAAATCAAATTTTGTTCCTATCAAAAGTCTGGGGCTGTTGGTCTGCCTTACAATGATGACTTCCGCCTTCAGCGCTTTGACTGTTTTGCCCTCTATTATTCATCTATTTAATCCAAAGTTTCTTTATGATAAGAGGTAAACTATGAAAAATTTCACGCAACTTTTGCTTTTGCTTTCTTTTACCGGTTCTCTCTTTGCTATTGACGGGCCGGAGATCTATCAGAAAATGAAAGACCGCGAAAAAGGCAACACGTCTCATACAATCATGAAAATGACATTAATCGAATCCTCCGGAGATAAAAAGGACAGGATTATCGAAACCTGGACAATGAAATACGATACGGAGAAAAATCTTTCCCAGAGCGTTATGGAATTTAAATCACCCGCTTCAGTTAAGGGAACACGCTTTCTGCAAATTCAGCGGGAAGGTCGGGACGATGACCAGTGGATTTACCTCCCGGCTCTCGGCCGGGTACGGCGGATTGCATCTTCCGAAGGCAATTCATCATTCATGGGTTCCGATTTCACTTACGACGACATGCAGATCGAAAATGATGATAGCAATAGTAAACATGTGCTTCTGCGTGAAGAAAAAGTCGGAGATTACGAATGCTATGTGCTGGAAAGTTCGAGCGCCGCTGAAGATGCGTCCTATTCAAAACTGATTTCCTGGATCACAAAAGATCATTTCATCCCAGTCAAAGTGGAATTCTACAACAAAAAATCGGGAAAATTGGAAAAGATTATGACCATCGAAGGAAAAATAGAGCAGATTAACGGAATCTACACTGTCATGACCACCAGAATGAAAAATATCGAAGATGATCACCAGACGGTTCTGGAAATAATGCGCAATAAAAACGGCATTCCTTACATCGAGTTCAATAAAAAAGTGAACCCGGCGCGTTTTACCCAGCACTATTTGCAAACCGGCAAATAAATGAATAAGGAGATTCCAATGAAACGAATATTTCTTATTGCATTAATAATGAATGTAACAATCTTTGCTCAGAGCGCCTTCGATGATTCCGACTGGGATACCGAAAAGGAAGAAACCGGAAAAAACGCTGTTGAGTGGACCGGTTTCTATGAGTTTGAGCCCCGTTATTTTACGGATAACGATAATTATGACTATGAAATCCGCCAATCTCTCGACCTCGGTATAAATGTAAATAAGGATAAATCGGCTTTTAAAGCAACAGTTAATCTCGACGACCGGGATGACACGGAATTGATCGAAGAACTGGTTGTCAGTCTTTACCTGGGACGTCTGCAGATCGATGCCGGACGCCAACGACTGGTCTGGGGAAAAGGCGATCAGCTGCATATTGTCGATAATATGAATGCCAATGACTATTACGATTTTATCTTCCCTGATTATCTTCAGCGTCGCCGGGCTGAGGATATGATTCATCTCAATTTTGTCGTCGGACCATATAAATGGAACAGCCAGATAGAACTGGCCTATGCTCCCTCCTTTACGTCAATGCTGTTTCCCGAAAACGGTGTTTGGCGGCCCGGTTTTCTGAACACGCTGGATAATCTGGCGCCGGCCCTCGCATCGCAGGATATCAATATTGTTGAAGAGGAGTATTCCGCCTTGGATGACGGTCAATACGCTGCACGCTGGACTCAGTCCGTCGGTTCTCTGGATTTCGGTCTTAGCTATTACAACGGCAAACAGCAAATTCCGGCTTTCCGGATGACCGATTTTGATGCAATGAGTATTCCCCGGACCTTTAAACTGGTAAATAATTCTCTCGAAGTGTACGGGTTTGAATTTGCAACAGTGCTGAGAGGTATCAATCTCCGCGGTGAAGCGGCATATTTAAAAACCGATGATCCGGAGGGGAAGCGCTATGATATCCTGAATCCAAAATGGAGCATCCTGCTTGGCGGCGACTATAACCTCCCGATTCATAATCTGAATGTAAATGTGCAGTATATGAAAGACTTTATTACCGAAGAAGATGAGACCTGCCGGACTGCCTATGAAACTCAAATGGCGGCGCTGATCACGACACTCGGACTTGATCCTTCTCTGGCCGGTATTGATTTGAACAATTATTATGAAAACAATCTAATTTCCCTCCGTCTGTCAGATTCATTCTTCCGGGAAACCCTGAAACCGGAAATTCAGTATGTTTACAGACTTGAAAATAAAGACAGTATGTTTTCAATTTTAATGAAACACGAAATCAGCGAAGATCTTCATGCCATCGGCATTTATCGCATGTTTTCCGGCGATTCCGGCACCATCTTCGGCCAGTATGATGCTAATGATTTCTTATCTCTGAGGTTTGAATACCGGTTTTAATTTCTTCTCCTCCCCTGTTCAAAATAATTGAACAGGCACACTACCCAAAACTCCCGGCGGGTATATGACCTGCCGGGAGTTTCCTTATTCCGGATGGATAAATTATTATTCTAAGCGTATTGCAGAACTGCTGTTTTCTCACTAATTACGTCTCTTCTGCGGCGTAACCGGATAGTATCCGCATTCTTTTCACAACCGCGGTTTTTCCGGCTTATAACCGTACAATTAATTTCGGCGCCGTATCGGGTTTATTTATCCGCCATTGATAGAGACCGCCCGATACTTTATCGGCATTGTGTTCCAAAACCTTTAAGCCTTTGTCCACAGAAACACTCAGAACGCCCTCAACCTTTGCTTTCAATTGACGAAGTTGTTCAATATCCTTTTCATTAATCTTGAAGGCTTTTACCTGCATTGTCTCATCGTCATATTCTATTGAAATTATGTTAATCTCACTGGATAAGAAGTGGTAATCTTCGCCTTTTACCCCCTTTTTATTCACCAGAATTTGATAACGGCCATTACCGATATAATCAAATTTCTTTACATCATCGGAGGATTTTTCCATCTCTTTTTCCATTTTCTTCAGTTCTTCTTTGTCCTTTTTGCTTAACTTCCCCTCCTGAATCGCCGCCAGGGCCATTACGTACGCAAGTTTGCCGTCATACTTAAAAGTATAACCACCGTCTTTCCGAATATCAATATTTACATTGAAATCTTCCGGCACAAAACAGGACGATTGTGACAATGACAGGAGCAACAATATAAACACCATGCTCAAACGGATTGCTTTCATCTTCTTCTCCTTTTTGAAAATATTAACCGGCTCCCAAATTGGATTCGTGAATATACATCCGATATTCCCGGGTTCAACCTGGGGAGCAATAGCAATATTTTCTGTTTAATGTTAATTGTTCTTATACCCACCATTTAATCCACGACCGGATACCACCGGCGGCTTTGACCATCACAAAGGGTTTCCGGCATCGCTGGGCAAGGGCCTCCGGAATAGAGGATTTAAAGAACTGGTTGAAGACAGACTGTTCAGTCGCACCTACAACCACCAGATCATAATTTTTGGCTTCATCCAGAATCGTTTCAATGACGTCACGATGGCGTTTGATTTTAATTTCGAAGCGACCCGGCTCTATATTGTGGGATTTTTCAGTATTTTCGACAAGCATATTCAAATCGGGATCATGTTTTCCTGTGGCAACATTGAAAGCGACAATTTCGGTATCATCGCTTTCAGCCAGAATGTGAGCCATCTCCAGCGCAAATTCACAATTGGGACCGCCGGCGATCGGTACCAGGATTCGTTTTGCGCACAAATTACCGCAATCTTTAAGGATGACTATATCGCAGGGCGATCGTTCAATGACTGGATCGAGAGTGCTGCCCAGGCTGTATTCCTGACCGTGCATTTTTCCGTGCCACCCCATAATCAGCATATTGGTCCGCTTTTCACGGACAGCCGAAATGATTCCCCGGGCAATATTCCGGCAATATCTGATCGTCGAATTCACCGGAAAAAGCGGCGCCAGATAAAGCATAATCTCAACAATCGCCTCTTTTCCGGTAAACATATATCTTTCGGCATCGCTTAAGGGTACCTGGTCAGGTACTTTGACCATGTGAAGAAGATTGATTTCCGCATTTTTAACGTTACTGATTTTGTACGTCGTTTTCACCAGGCTTAATGCATTGTTCGGATTAGCGACAGGAACCAGAATTCGATAATCAGCCTCTTTTTCGACAATATCAATCTTTTCATCCTCAAGAATACGAATTTCGTCTTCAGTCGTTAATGCCCGTTTTTTTGAATACACATTATAGATAAGAATGCCGATCAATACCCAGGCTGGTCCGATAATAATCGCTGTCCGGCTCACTGAATGTAGATGAGTTATCAGCAATATCTGAAAAATAATCGCCAATATTGGTAGAATTGGGAAAAGCGGCATCATGAATCCGTATTGCAGCTCGTCACCCATATTTCGGCGAATTTTAATCACGCAAATATTGACCAGGAAAAAGAGGAATAGAAACATAATGCTGGCGCTCGAGGCCACATCCATTGTTTTGAGAAAGACAGCCACGAAAATCACAATTGTTCCGGTGCCTAAAAGAGCAACCCAGGGAGTTTTCCTCTTCTTTGAGATTTTTGCCATGGCCGGTGGCAGCATGTGATCCCGCCCCAGCGCATAGGATGCCCGCGTAGCCGAATAGATTGTCGCATTCAAAGCAGACGTTGATGCAAAAATAACAGCCAAAGTTAACAGAAAATTGGCAAAGGGCATCAATTGCGCGATCGCTTCACCAAATCCCCGTTCACCATGACTGCCAATCCATTCCCAAACCGCCATATCGACCGTTAATGTTTCCGCTTTAACCGAAACAACGGTCGCAAAGGCGACGCCAATATATGTCAATGTGACGATAAACACCGAATAGATCATTGCTTTGGGAAGATTTTTCTTTGGATCGATTGCTTCATCACCCGCCTGAGCGATTACTTCATAGCCTTCAAAGGCGACATAGGTAAATCCCATTGTCACCAGCAGCTTCCCCCAGCCGCGCGGCATAAAGGGTTTGAAATTCTGCAACCGGGTCGGATCTTTCAGCACAATATAAAAGCCGGCGATACCAATTAAAATTAGGAATAACGTCTGACCAAGGGTGATAATCGCGCCGATTTTTCCCGTTTCCGAGGCTCCCCGATAATTGATATAAATGAACAGACAGGCAATCAGCGCTGCCGTTGATTTTTCAATAATGATTATTTGAATTGCAGGCAGATTAATGATGTCCAATGCGACCAGATATCTGACAACATAGATTGCGAAAGTAATGGCATAGGCGCTACCGGCGACACTCGACGCAAACCATTCCATCCAGCCGGCTACAAAACTGGTGCTGCGCCCGAATCCAATCCGGGCAAAGTTATAGGCACCTCCCGCTTTGGGAATCGCTGAACTCAGTTCAGCATAGGCCATGGCGGTAAATATTGCGATTAGACCATTGAGTGCAAATGTTAACAGAACACCGCCGGGTCCGGAATGATAAATCGCATTTCCCACACCCAGGAATACCCCGGCGCCAATCATCATCCCAACGCCCATCATGGTAATCTGAAAGAGAGATAATTCCCGGGAAAGTTCTGATGAAATATGAGACGGTTGGTCAGCCATTGATATTTTTCTGGATTTTTCTGGCTGTATCGGCGCCCTGTTCGCTTATTTTATTAATAAAATTGCGAGACCACATGACCAGATAACTAATAATTGCCACAACCGACATCAGTAAAATTATCCCTATTAGGATATCTCTTGTCATAATTACCCCTGCAAATTACCGATTAGATGAAACCGTTTTTTTCTTATTCAATAAAAGAAATATACCACCCACGAGAATGAAAACATCTTCAATAACCCGCTTCCAGCTGACAAGCGAGCCCTCCGCATCAAGTGAGAAACAGCCGCATTCGATGTTGAGACCACGAACAATTGCACTGATGATCATCAGGATAAAAAAGAAAGTGATTACGCTCAGCATAAACGCCGATACATCCACCCGGAAACCGATTAAAAGACTGACGCCGATAAAAGCTTCGATCCATGGTACAATAATCGCACAGATATTCAGTAACTCAATGGGCATCAGACGGTAATTGTAAATGACTTCGGCAAACTTCTGAGGATAGATTATTTTGTCCAAGGAAGCATACAGAAATATGAAACCAAGTACCGTGCGAATGATAATTTCAAGATATTTCCGGATGTCAGATGATTTCACGGCAGCTCACCTACATTAATTGGATAACCGGCTTTTTTCCATGCCGTCCAGCCGCCATAAAAGAAATAGACATCGCTAAATCCGATTTCACTCAGTCGGACAGCCAAATCGATACTCTGCGAACACTCCTCACCATCACAATAGGTGATGATTTTTTCACTACGGGATAATCCCGGCAGCACTTCACGGCTGAAATCCAGGGAATCAAGCGGAACGGAAATAGCTCTGGCAATATGCCCTTTCAGGTAATCATCCCGCTCCCGGGTATCAATAAAAATGGCTGAATAATCCTGAAAATGAGCATAAGCGGAAGACAGATCAATTTCATCCGGAGCATGATAAGCCATCTGCGGCTGAGATTCCGATATTTGTTTGCGAGATCTGAATACGGGAATCTTCACCGTTGTACCGCCAACTTTGATGATTCTCAGAGGGGTAATCAATGGTATTCCGGACGATGAAATACTATTAACAATAATTGCCCAAACACTTACGGCAATTACTGTAAGAAGCGATTGAATGAAAATTGTTTTAATTTTACCCGATAAAATCATTAAAAGTTGTAAAATATCCGCTTTGAATCTTGTAAATGATTTGACTTTCCGCATAAAGAATATAAATTTCCGATGTTAAAATCAATTGTTTTTATTATGCAGAAACCAATTATCAAACTTTTTTTTGTTCTTTTGATTATTGGTTTGCTGACGCAGGCTTTCGCTTCCATTGTCGATACGAGGGAAGCCGCATTTACACCGGCTCAGAGAGCCTGGTTGCTGGATAACAGACAGGAAGCGAAAACTTTTTACATCAGCGAAATCGACAGCGCCGGGGATCAAACAGTCCCGGCATTCAATGCCGCCTATCTGTCATATCTTGACCATAATTTCGATGCTACCGATAAATATCTGAAAATCGCTCTGTCCGCCAATCCCAAATACGGCCCGGCACTTTTTCTGAAAGGTCTGATCGAATATGACCGCCACAATTTAAGAAACAGTTTTACGGCATTACAAAAGTCAATCAAGACTCATCCCCAATCCTATCTGCCAAACTATTATTTAGGTAAATTTCTATACGAACGGGGCAAATATAAGGATGCAATTGAATATCTCAAAGATGCCATTTCCGATTATAAACTTTATACATTTTCCTATTCGCTACTGGGACAGCTATATATCGATATCAACAAATTGAATAAAGCCATCGAAATTCTGGAAAAAGGCTTCATTTACAGTCATGATGCCGACATTATCTTCAATCTTGCCAAAGCTTACGAACTCTCCGGTCAAACCGGCAAAGCCATAAAATATTACGGGCTTTTTGCCTATTTATACGAAAAGCATCCGAAATATGAATCCGCAAAAGCATTTCTCAATAAGCATCACATCACAAATTACTGGACCAATCGTTTGGAGCCGATTCCGGAGCGTGGCGATGAAGCCTGTTTTTTTCCGGTTGGTGAAGATTACGTGTACAGCATTTACTGGGGGCCAATCCGTGTCGGTGAACTCAATACAATCATCCATGAAAAATTGAATTATAAGGGCATAGATGCTTACAAAGTTCAGTTCAGTATGGATTCCAACCCGGCCCTGGAATTTATTGCCTCGCTGCACAGCGATTACATCACCATTATCGATCAACGCACAAAACTGACACTGCGCCATTTCCTGCATCAGCGGGAAAACTCTCTGATTGCCGATAAAGTCTATGACTATGATCGTGAAAACGGTAGGTTTATGTGCCGAACCGTTCATGAAGACGGACACATCGATTATCTGGAAAAATACTTGCCGAAAAACTGTGTCGACGGCACCTCCATTCTGTTCTATGCCCGGCAGGTTGTCAGCGAACATCGTTCGGAAATCGTTATGACGACAATCGATGAAACCTTTGTTCTGACTGACATGATTTTCGATAATGTCAAAGAGCCGGTCGAAGTCCGCGGAAAAACCGAAAACGTTTACCGACTCAGCGGCGAACTGCATTATAAAGGCATTGTCGGTTTTACCGGCAATTTCTGGGGCTGGTTCCGGGATGACAATACTCATTTACCTGTAAGCTCCGATTTTGAAATCTGGGTTGGCAGGATTAAAGTATATATGGCCACCCTGGAAGAACAAAGAGAACATAAATACTGGCGCTAATAAAAATGAGAAATAAGGTCTGTTTAGTCGTCATTACAATATCCCTGATATGGTCCTCTTCCTGTAGTTTTAATCGTGTTATTGTAAA
>QNCV01000033.1 GCA_003645845.1 Fidelibacterota bacterium
ATTTGTAGTATTTTTTCACAAAACCAGTGTATTCCTTGTTTTTCAGCACGACGCGCTTCCAGAAACCTGCTGTAAATCCGAATCCGTAGGCAAAAACCTGAGTCAGCGAAACGATGGGAGCCAGCAGCGCAGCACGCAAATCCCGGTAACGTTTCAGTGCAGCGAAAAAAATCACCGTCAGCAGTCCAAGCGCAACACTTGTTCCGATCAGCCAGAGATAAAATAAGTATCTATGGAATGGCGCCAGAATCGCAATTAGAATATACCCAAAAGCGCCAAGGCTTGGAATAAAATGCAGAGGCTCCAAAATGCCGTTATCAATTAAGGTCAGATTGATGCGGGCAACGCCCCAGTTGAAAATCTGCCGGAAGAATTTGCGTAAACTGGTGCGGCGCTTATGATAAACAACAGCGTCGGGAATGGATATCACTCTGGCGCCGCTGGCGACGATCCGCCGGCTGAATTCCAGGTCCTGGCCATGGCGTAAAGTTCCCATCCCCCCCAGGGTTTTAAAAATATTCCGGTGAATGCCCATGTTGAAGCTGCGGGGATAAAATTTGGCTAGTTTCTTTTTGGAATGACCGCGCATACCGCCGGTAGTCAGAAAAGAGGTCATGGCAAAATCGATGGCCTTTTGCAGTGGCGTGAAATTATCAAGCACCGAATCGGGACCGCCGAAGGCGTCGGGCTTTTCTTTTTCAATGGCCTCCGCCAGACGCGTCAGCCAGTCGGGATCGGCGATGCAGTCCGAATCGATGAACAGAAAATATTCTCCTTCCGCCTGACTCATTCCGTAATTGCGGGCAGGCCCCGGCCCCTCATGATTACGTTGAAAAAAACGGATTCTGAATGGCATCGAATCGATCAATTGGCTGACGATCTCAGCCGTATTATCAGTGGAACCGTCATCCACCAGAAGAACTTCAAATTTATCTTTTTGAAATGTCTGCTTTTTGAAGGAATGAATCAAATCAATGATTTCATCCGACCGATTATAGCACGGAACAATGATGGAAAAGATATATTGACTCATCGCTTTTCGTATTGTTGGCGGATTATCATTTCGCTGATCAATCCCAGTGAGAAGAATTGCATTCCGAAAATAATCAGCAGAACACCGAGCAGCAACATGGCTATATGATTCCGGAAGGGATCGTTATAGGCGTATTTCAAAATCAGGATATAGATTTCCGCCGCCATTCCCAGAGATACAAATATTATTCCCCAGAGACCGAAGAAGTGCATCGGTCGTTTCAGGAATTTCATTGTAAACAGAATGGTCATCAAATCCAGAAATCCTTTATAAAAACGGCTGGCGCCGTACTTGGTTTTGCCGTATTTCCGGGGAAAGTGTTTGACCTTCATTTCACCGCTTTTAAATCCGTTTATCTTGGCCAGCACAGGGATAAACCGGTGCATCTCACCGTAAACGGTAATACTTTTTACCACTTCGGCTTTATAGACTTTCAGACCGTTGTTCATATCATGTAGTTTGACACCCGTCATTAAGCGGCTGAAAAAATTATAAATTTTCGAGGTATGTTTTTTAATAAAGCGATCCTTGCGATCCTGTTTCCAGCCGGAAATAAGATCAAATTCGCCCTCTTTGATTTTGTCCGCCATTTTGGGGATGGCTTCCGGATCGTCCTGCAGATCGGCGTCAATTGTTGCGATAAATTCACCTTTTGCGGCGTTAAATCCCTCATTGAGAGCGGCCGCCTTTCCCAGATTGCGTTGAAAACGGATTGTGGACACTTCGGGATTACTTTCGGCCAATTCCTTCCCGATAAGATCTGAACCATCACGGCTGCCGTCGTCAACAAGGATGATTTCGTATTCATAACTGCTTTTTTTCAGGGCGCTCTGGATTCCGGCTACCATTTCACGCAGGGAGGCCGCTTCATTGTAAATCGGAACGACGACCGAAATCAGGTTTTTTTTATATGTGTTTTCCACTGTGACTCCATAATTCTTGAGGATCAGCTTAATTTACGTATTTTAAGTCGGAATTGGGAAGAATGAATATCAATTGTAGTATTTTGATTGTTGGTTATTCGGATATCATCGGGAATTTGATAAGACGAGTCGATTGTTACCCAGTGATTGTATTGGATAGTCACATTTTGATCCGATTTCGGAAATACCTGTTGTAATCTTCCGAATTGGTCCCTTTTTATTTTGTAGTTCGTGTTTTTTGAATCTATCTGTCCGATTAAAAGATGACTGATGCTTGAAATTGGGATATCGGGTATTTGAAAATCGTTTATATTTTCAGGGAATTCCGAACCGGAAAGTTCCCGATTTTCCCGTTGCAGCCATAAGTAGTAGCTGTTATCGATAAGCCACACCGTGGCTAATTTCCGCTTAAGGGGATCCTTGATTTGAATATTAATGGAATCCATTCCGGAGTAGTAAACTTTTGCGCTGATTGTCATATCACTCAGGGTTGTCTGCACTGTAATTCTGGCGTTGAAGGAAAGGGATTCCAGAGTCTCATCGGGTAATGGCAGGAATGTTGCCACCTCCGATTTTTCTCGGTCTCGCCGGCTGATATTATTCATTATTGAGCAATCTGAAAGTATCAGGAAGAGCAAAAAGAGAATCCATATAAATCTCAGATTTTTATTCGGATATCTTTTGCCGGAGACTCTCATTGTCAGGGTTGATTTCCAGGGCTTGGCGATAATATTTTTGTGCTTCCTTGGTTTTATTCAATTTTTGCAGTACATCCCCCATGTGTTCAAGCACTTCAGCGTTATTTTCATTCAGATCCAAAGCCTGTTCAATATATTTTCTGGCATTTTTATAGTTGCCCCGGAGGTATAAAATCCAGCCCTTAGTATCAATATAAGACGGATTTTTGGGGTCTATGGACAGGGCTTTATCCACCATGGTCATTGCTTCGCTGAGTCGCTCGCCTCTGAGAGCCAGGCTGTAGGCATAGTTATTCAAGGCGATGGCTTCATCGGGGTTGTCGGCGATGATTGCCTCATACAGGCTGTCCGAGAGAGTGTGTTTTTTCTGGGCTTCCCAGGCATTGGCCAGGAGAATTCGGGCCTGATTATTTTCAGGGTCAATTTTCAGCGCTTTAATCAGATTTTCCGCCGCTTCGGCATATTTCTGATGATTACTGAATATATTGGCCCGCATGATAGGAAAATAGGCCTGGTCGGGGAAACTTTGCATTGCTTTGTCTGTCAGGATTAATAGAGAATCGATTTGATCATTACGACTGTAAAGCATTACCAGACTGATATATGCCGATTGTCGGGCAGGATATTCTTTAATCAGCGTCTTCAGATAATCCACCGCTTTTCCGGCGCTGTCGCCTCTGGCCAGTAAATCGCCGTAGCGCTCCCTGATTTCAATATCTTCCGGTTGGAGGTTCAAGAGTGAATCATAAAGTGCGGTTGCCAGGGGAATATCACTATTTGCGAGTGCAATTTCGGCGCGATACCGATAATAATCCGGATTATTCGGATATATTTTTCTCAAGGTATCGTAATAGCTGGCAGCCCGGTTCAATTGCTGCGTGATCAACGATATTTCAGCGGCTTTCTCCAGAGCTTTGGTTTCGGAGTTGTCTTTTTTATATATCGATTCGTATTCGTTGATGGCTTCATTGAGTTTTTTATTTTTTAAATAGATGGCCGCCAGCTGATAATGTAATTCCGGATCATCGGGATTGGCTTTAATAAGCCGGATATATTCGGCTTCGGCCTTTTGATTTTGACCTTTTAAATAATAGACCTGAGCCAGTATTTCACGTAATTCATATTCCTTCGGATCGATTGTCAGGGCTTTTTTCAGTGCGCTAATCCCGCGTTCGAGTTTTCCGAGATTGATATATGCTTTCGCCATTGCTCCGTAAATCGTTGCTGAAGTGCTGTCGTACAGCAAGGCATCCTGATATTCGAGAACGGCTCTCGCATGATTTCCCTGCATTGCATAATCTTCACCGGACATAAAATATTGAATTGCCATGGAATTATATGTGCGGCTTGTATCGGCCTGTTCGCTTGTAACTTCCAGCGGCGGTCGGGTTGAGCAATTCCTCATAAACAGGAATACGAAAACGCCCAAGAACATTGACCGGGCAGTATTTTTACTTAGTGACTTTGTAAATTTCAATATCACTCAAGGTTTTGAGTTAGGCGGTACAAAATTGTACACAGACCGGATTGAAATTGTGTTTATTTATAGATTTCGTTACGGTTACAGTTACAGACACCGACCATTTTTTCTTTAAATCTGATAGTGTCTGTATTGCTGTCTTTCTGTGTAAAAATATGTTTGACAAGCTCGATGGGCTCACCACAGACAGCACAATGTTTCTTGCTGTCACGCAGTGCCTTTTGTGTTTTACTTGCAAAGCCTTTGGTTACTCGTTTTGCCATTATTTGACTCCTTTAAGATTCTTTTTCATATAACATTACCTGATTGCCGCCGGCGCGTTTAGCCCGATACATTGCCATATCGGCGCTGGATATCAGAGACTGAAGATTGTCGCCGTCGCCGGGGTATTCTGACATCCCAATGCTGACGGACATGTGTTCGGTCATGCCGTCTTTTTCAAATAGAAAAGTATGGATGTTTTTGCATATCCGTTCAGCCGTATTTAAACAACTCTTTTTGTCGGAGTTGATTAAAATTACAGCAAATTCTTCACCGCCATACCGTGCTACCGTATCAACGGTTCGGACACTGCCGCGGATAATATTGGCGCATTTCTTAAGAACATAATCACCGTTGAGGTGACCGTAAGTGTCATTGATACGTTTGAATTTATCAAGATCGAGAATCAATAAAGTCAGGGAGGTGTTATATCGCCGGCTGCGTTCGATTTCGATCTGCAGACGTTCCTTGAAGGCCCGGTGATTGTAAATGCCGGTCAGACCGTCGATCATCGCCAGGTCTTTCATTGACTGGTAGACGGTTAGCCGGTTCAGAATTTCGGTAAAGTTTCTTCCGAAGAGCGCCAGTGTATTTACATCCTGTTTGGTATAATTATCCGTTTTGAAGCTCTCCATGAGGATGCCGCCACCTTCCCTTGAAGATGGTGAGACCGGAATCCCGATTGCTGACTGAAAAGGAATGATTTTCAAATCTTCAGGCTGAAAGCGAAACTCCACGTTGCTTTTATCGTAATCCCTGATCAATACCGGTAATTTTTCTTTGATAAGAGGTTCCCAGACACCTTTATGGATACTGATTTCATGCCCGATGGTATAATCAGCTTCCGATCCTTCAACATATTCAATTGTCAGCTCCGATGACTGGTCCCTGTTCAGAAAGGCGAATGTCAGTTTGTCAAAGCTGAAATATTTCTTTAAAATGGAGGCGGCTTGCTTATAGAGCTCATGGGGTTCTATGCCGAGGCTGGTTTCTGTGTTTAAGCGGAATAAATCCTTAAAGAACCTGATATAATTTTCCTGCTGGTCCACCACATCGATTTGCAGGACAGCATTTCCGAAAAGCTCTGCAAAGGCTACCAGCAGATCGAGGTCTTCTTTGCCCCAGCTTTCTTTATCCACACTATCGGTCCCGATAAAGCCTACATAGAAACCGTTGACGTTGACGGGCGCCAGCATTAAGGTGCCGATTTTAGGGGAATTCTGGTAATATTTGAGATAATCCGGGCCGATTTGAGAAGCCTGGTACAATTCGGGTTTCGCATCGAAATGATAGTTGCTGAACAGTTCCCCTTCGGCGCTGAATGACGGCAGCGGTTTGCTTTTATGGGAACACCTGTTTTCCTGGAGGATATAACGCTTTTCATCGGGGTTGAAAAGATATATGAAAACGGACTGAGCCATCAGGGAGGAATAGATAATATCGGTCAGAATATGGACCAACTGCTTGTAATTTTCGCTGGTGTCGATTTTATAGTGCAAGCCGATGGCATTGACGGCATTTTCTTTTTCTCCGCTATGTTGATCGCTGCTTTTCGTTAACATACGGCAACGTTTGTACCAGTTGTTCATTTCAGTCAGGATGAAAATCATCAGTGAAAGAATCGCAATAAACAGCAGAATCCGGAAGATCTGTTGAAAAGGGTCGGGAACATTTACGAAAGCATCCGTCGAGGGATAAACGGTAAATAGAAATAAGATTACAATTAAGAGAGTGCTTACGATCCAGGTGCTTTTTAAATTATTCATAATAATCAATCCATACAGCATGTAAAAATAACATTAACCGTATGTAAAATCAATATGAATTAACGTAAATATTGCGATTTATTCAATACTCTTGCTTGACAGTTTTGATCTTATCCTGAAATTCCGGGTGGCCCTGAGTATTTTTTTCGTTGATATTGTCCAGTGAGTCGGAATCATGCACAGACGAGGCAAATTCACCCTGTCCTGCGACGGGTGTAGAGGTATGCGGATTTAGAGGTGGGTTGGATTGCCGCCGAATCCTGTCTTGAACAATTGAGGGAGGCATTTGCATCGTTTTTGCGACGGGTTTTAGTTCAAAGAAGTAGAACCCAACCAAAACCGCCAGTAATGCCGCAGCAAATCCATAGGTAAAGGAGGGAATGCGATTCGGGAAGAACCCCTTTTTAAGACTGGCTTCAATACGGGCATTGCGATCTGCGACAATTTTGGTGCGGAGCTTTTCAAGAAAGTCGTCACTGACGGTCACTTCGGGCAATTGGTTCATTGCCTGTTTTGTGGCCAGAATCGACTGGTAGAGTTTTTTACAATCAGGACAACTTTCCATGTGCTTTTCAAAAGATTTCCGAGAACGGAAAGAAACGTCCCTGTCAATATACCGCGATATGGTATTTTTAAACTGGTAACAACTTATCATAAAACTCCTCGGCTCAAGTATCAAATTTTTTTTATTCTTTTCCTCGCATTTTTTGTAAATCTTCCTGCAACTTCAAACGGGCCCTGTTGATTCTCGATTTCACGGTACCCAACGGTGCGTTGATTACATTGCTGATTTCCTCATAAGAAAGTTCCTGAATATCTCTTAAAATGATTGCGGTGCGAAAATGTTCCGGTAAATTGTAAATTGCTTTCTGAATTATTTGTTCATCAAATTTTCCCTCGATACTCGATTGCGTATCGCGATCGGTTGAAGGAAAGTCAATGTCTTTATCTTCGGAACCCAACCGGCTGAACGAGAACATTTTGCGGTTGCGCCGCTTTCTCAGAATTGTCTTTGCCAGATTGGCCGTTATGGTATAGATCCAGGTGGAAAATTTTGCTATTTCTTTGTAGGCATAGCGGTTTTGATATACTTTAAGGAACGTGTCCTGAACGATGTCTTCCGCTTCCTCACGATCAAGAACAAAGCGATAAGCGAAATTCATCAGGCGATTTTTATAGCGATGTACAATCTCTTCAAAGGCGTTTTCATCTCCGGATTGAAAGCGGCGGATCAGGACTTCATCGGATATTTTATAGGAGTCTTTCATAGGGCAAATTTATAACTTTTGAAGTTGATATATCAATGGTATTATTAAATTCTCGGCTTTAATCTGGGTAGATTTGGTTTTCAGATCAGCCTCTTGCAGTGCCTTAAAAAGCGCAGCGAAATCATGGTTTGCATAATTAGCATAGGCGCGTTCATACTGCTGCCTTTGGAGTTCGGCCGGGTAATAACGTAGTTTTTTCCCGTGGTGAATTTGTTTGAACGCCCAGACATTGACAAAGAAGTTATACAGCGATGATATTAGATAAGAGGCCGAATTCCCCGATTCGATGAGGGCTGTGCATATATGGATGGAATTATAGAGATTACGCTGCTCCATAGCGTTGAGCAAATCCGAAATCTGATAGCTTTTTTCACCGCCTGAAACACGACGGACATCATCAATGGTGATTTCCCTGCGATCGCCGAGATATACCATGATTTTTTCCATTTCGGCCAGGGCGTGGCCGAGGGTATCATTTGTTGCTAAGGCGAGAGTATTGAGTGCATCCGGTGTGATGCTGAAACCCTTTCTTTGCAGTTTTTGCTGAATTAGCAGCGGAAACTGATTGGGTGACGGCGACCAGGTGGAAAGGGTGGTGACGGCATTGCTTTCCTTTAATTTTTTAAACAGGCTCGTTCCAGATCCGCTTTTGGTAGTCAGAATCAAAAGCGTAGTCGGTTCCGGATGATCCAGATAGGCTACCAACGATTTCCGGTGAGTCGGGGGTAATTTGGAAAGGTCTTTATAAATGACGATTTGTCGGGTTGAAAACATATTGATATTGACCAGACTCTGGATAAATTCCTCTTCTCGTCTTTCGGCTCCGTAAAATTGAATTTTTGCCGCCGATCCATAGGCGTTTTCAAATGCGGCTGACAGTGTCTGAATGGCCTCTTCTTCCAGATACAGGTCATTGCCGTAAAGTAAATAGACCCGATTCAGTGACTGTCCATCAATTTTTTCCAATTCATCCAGAATAAATGCCATGATTACGTCAAATTAATGGATAAAAAGCAAAATACAAGTTCCAAGGATAATGCAATAGGGAGCAAACCAGACAAACCTTCCGCTTTTAATGATTGAAAGCAGAAACCGTATTGCCAGATAGCCGACAATAAACGCAACTACCAGCCCCGCAAGCAGAGGTCCGATGTTTCCGGAACTCCCTTTTGCAGAGGATAAGAGATCAATGAAATGCAGCAGACTCGCACCAAGGATAGCCGGAATTGCCAGCAAAAAGGAAAAACGGGCGGCTTCATCCCGGGATATGCCGCTCAATAATCCGGTGCTGATGGTAAAACCTGATCGGGAGACTCCCGGCAAAATGGCAATCGACTGGGCAATTCCGATCCACAAAGATTTTGCCGGTGTCAGTTGCCGGTTGTGATTTTTAATCAACCGGGTGGACAGTATGACAATACCGGTGATAATCAGCGTGATTCCGACAAGAAAGATATTGTGAAAAACAGACACGAAAAAATTTTCCAAAAACAGTCCGGCCAAAACCGCCGGAAGTGTTCCGATAATCACAAAAATGCTTAGGCGAAAGTAAGAATCGCTGTGATATGTGTTGGCAATTTTCCGACTGAAGATACCTGTGACAAAACTGCGAATCATTTGGATGATATCATTGAAATAAATAACGATAACGCTGAGCAATGTTCCGAGATGAACCGTTACTTCAAATCCGACATTGTCGGGTTTCAGTTTCAATAAATGTTCGAAAATTACCAGATGACCGGAGCTGCTGATAGGTAAAAACTCGGTTAATCCCTGGACGGTTCCTAAAATAATGGCATCAAAATAATTCATAATCTCCAATTCTTTCAAAATGAAAATTTATCATTTTTATTGATAAAAGATGAGAGTTATTTGGAATCGGGTGACAATATGTCGGTTGAATATATAACAAAAAGAGGGTTGAGCAAAGGATTTTATTGGTTTCCGTTTATTGGAGTTATATCAGCATCGATGAATATTTCGACACGGCGGTTTTTTGAACGACCCTCGGGAGTTTCATTGCTGGCAATTGGCCGGAATTCACCGTAGCCGAGTGCGGAAAACTTACCTTCATCAATACCGGAAACCTGACTAAGGTATTTGACCACTTCGAGGGCCCGGGCGGAACTGAGTTCCCAGTTGCTGAAATAGCGTCCACCCCGGATCGGCCAGTTGTCCGTATGTCCTTCAACCCGGATTTCAACATTGAGTTGATGATTACTCTTTTGCAAAGCATCATGAAATGCCTTTAGTTCGGGGTCATTGGCAATGCTTAAAAGTTTTGACTGCTTAATGGTACTGCCAATATGATCCAGGAGGGTTCTCATGGCGGGAGTAATATCGGCAGAATTGATATTGAAGAAATATTCGCCGCTGATGGTCAGCTGGACGCCCTTTGTTGTGCGTTGGATAGTTAAATTTCTGTCAAGATGCCGATCTTTAACATATTTGCCCAGGTTTTGCTCTGTTTCGGAAAGCAGTATATTTAACATTCTGTAAATATTATTTTCGGCTTCATTTAAAATGACGATCATCAGAATAAAAAAGGTCAATAACAGAGTAACCATATCGCCATAGGTAACTATCCAGGTTGATCGTGGTGTTCGGTGGTCTGACATAAATGCTAAAAATCCTTGCTAAATGTATTACATTCCGTACAGAACATCAAGATAATCGATAATGGCCAAGATCAATTCCGAATAACCGGAATACAGTTGGCCGTTGAATTCGTAGTGGGATGAGTCGGGTTGTGCGAAGGAAATGTCGGGCTGGAGAATTAAAATATGTTCGTAGGCTCTTGATAAATTCCCGGTCTGAAAATAGGCAGATGCGAGAATCAGGTGAAGGTCCCGGAAATTGATGACCGGTTTATGCTCGAAATAGTAGTATGTGTTGGATGCCAGCACCGCTTTCGCTTTATTGATGCACATGCTGTATTCCTGGTTGGCGTGATAGGCAAAGGCCAGCCCGGCCAGCGGATCAAGAGAGGAATTACCGTAATAGATTGCCGCTTTAAAATCTTTGATCGCATCCAGAGCGTCACTTAATAATAACGCCGACCAGGCTCTTCCGTGTAAGGCTTCCTGATCACGGGGATCAATATCGAGCACTTCACCAAATTTTGAGTATGCCGCCTGATAGTCGCCCTCTTCAAATGATTCCCAGGCGAGCAGATTGATGTTTTCGGTGTTTGGTACCGTTTCTTCATAAACGGAACATGACATAAGGTTGGCGAAAAGACAGATGATTGACAGTAGTGAAAAAAATTTATCAGAAATCATTTGACCAGTACCATTTTCATTGTTTTTCTGAAATTTCCCGAATGTACGGAATAAAAATAGACACCGCTGGGTTGCCCGTGACCGTTCCAGGGGATTTGATAATGTCCCGGCGCCGGAATCACCCTGTTTATCCGGTCAACCTCCTGTCCGCGGATGTTGACGATAATTATGTCAATTCCCGACGGAATATTGCCGTTTGGTGAATCAGGGACACTGACTGAAATAAGCGTCTGCGCATTAAAGGGATTGGGATAATTTTGGGATACCCGGAACCGATCCGGCACCGTTTTAATCATTTCTTCAGAGGCTGATTTCAGTGTAAATGCGCCGAGTTTCTTGGTATATATCCAGTACTGAGATTGCCGTGAATTTGTGAAAGTCTCCAGGAGTGTCCATTTTCCTTCATTTTTTTCACAGATTGCGTATCTCCGATTTGCATCTTTCGGAAAAAATGTGATTTTACATTCTCTATTCAGATTGATGTCAGGAGCCGTAAATACATAGTCGTAATTTTCCGGGTTACTGCCTGTTTTTGAGAGAACGAGATTTGTGTTGGTGGGATTGTTCCCGTCGGTATGAGACCGGGGCAGGCATAAACAGTGATAATCACGGGTTGTACAATCACTCGGAAAATCGATTTTTGCCCGTAAATCCGGACTGTAAAGACAGCCGCCGTTTTTTTTGGATATGAGGGATGAGCTGAAATCGTAATTCGTTGTGCCGATATTTCCGCTGGTGTCGGCGGCGGTTATACGGAGTGTCTGGGTTCCGTTTTGGTGCAGTCGGAAATGGGCATGGTAAGGCGCCGGGTCCAGTATTGACAAGAATTCGGCAACAACACTGTCACCATTGATCAGCGTAGCGTAAACAGAATCGATGACCTCTTCGGGGAAGAAATAGATATCGAGATGCTCCGATGCGACGGGGTTCTGAAAAATTCCCACGGTGAAAGATGGCGGATAAATATCCCGGAAATAAATCCGGAAGGTGTCCATATCCGCAAGACCGGCCGGATCGGAAACACGGATGACCAACGTATCCCAACCGGTAAATCCGGACGGGGGCCTGCAGATAAGACTGTCATTGTTGAATGGAAAATTGACCGAGCAGATGCTGGCATTCGCCGACCAACTCAAATCGGAAAACCTGTTATCAACATCGGAACAATAGCGAGACAAGGACAATGCGAAACTGCTGTCCTGGTTGGCCATTGTGTCGGGAATCGAATTGATAACCGGCGCATCATTCACCGGTACAATATCAACGATGAAGGGTTTGGTAAGGATTGAATCCCGGGGATTGGAAACCTGAATGTGAAAGTAACCGCAACTATCGACGTCCTTATTTGACCAGAATTTATGAGTCCGGGAGTCTCTGTCATACCAATAGAAAACGGTTCCCGAATCGGAAATGATTGAAATATTGAGCAGGGAATCCGGAAAATCCGGATCATAAACGGCATCAAGGACAATATCATCTGAAAGGTTTAGCTGTGTGTCTTCATAATATGAGGTGTCGAGAGAAGTTAATAAAACCGGGATAGAGCTAATCGGCTGATTCTTTTCAGGGGAGTAATGATTCGGAGTATTGCCTGACAGGGGGATGAACGCCATCACAATCGAACAGGTCAATAGCCATTTCAGGTGATGATACATGTTTTTGATAGTCACCAATTTTGCTGATTCTTCAAGTATTGAGATAATGTAACAGACGAATTAAAATACAGTTTCCTCTGTTAAAAATCAATTAAGTCCGTATATTTAATATAGAAAACCCGGAGCAAATCACCTAAACGAAAAAAAGACATCGGAAATTGAAATAACTAACACTTAATGTAATTTCTCAGGTCATTCCGTGTAACTTACCATTAAACAATGTTTTTCTTGACATTGAACAAAAGCAAAACTATTTTTAAAAATGATATGGATTCTCACATGAACTTTTAATTGTTTTTCATATAAGAAGGATTGTGTTATGAACAGACTCCGTCAAGGTGTTCAAATTTTCCTGACAGTTTTTCTGGCTACCGCCCTGCTGCGGGCCGAGGATTATCGTTTGATTGTCACCTATCCGAATGCCGGTAATCCGTGGGGCCGACGCCTGGCTTCCGGAGAAAATAAAATGGTGATGAAGATCCAATTTATTGATCTTGATGCCGATAATGATTATAAAATAACCCAATTTTCTGTTCGTCCCTTTACCGATCAGGATACCTGGTATATTGATTCGCTTCAATTGTGGAAAAATACGGATAATTATCCCGGGAGCCTCAATCGGAATACCGATTCATTGATTAACACGCAGAGTATGATAGGTCTGGATGTAGCTGTAACCAATAATGTTCCGATAGCGTTTACCATTGGCAGTGAATTGATACTTGGTGATACGACGACTTTTTTCGTGACCATGATTGCCCGGAACTGGTTTACCGAAGATCCGGAGGACCGCGAGATAAGCACACAGAACGGTTCCCATATCGGCATTACGGTCAGTAAGGATGGGAATGATATTGTGATTTTACAGACTGACGACAATCCGGCCGGAACCTCAAATGCCTGGTCCGGGGACGAGTCAAAATATTTTATTGTCCGGGCGGTAAATCTGCCGGTGCACATCTACAACCGGAACCACACTGCCGAAGAAGACAGTAACATGTTTTATGCCAACTACTACGAAATAGATGGAAGCGATTCCAGTAAGAATCAGATTATTAGTGATCTGACGATTGCAGCTCATGTATTTCTGCCTTTTGATGGATCGGTCAATGGCGACAGCTTGTCTTATGCGTCTTTCAAAGTTGGCTGGAATAATCAGTACCTGCAACTGGATTCCATTGCTTTCGGGGATTTGTGGGACGGTAAGCAGTATCAGGAAGAGGGCTGGGATGAAAGCGGTTACGGAGAATCGACGTTGCCTGGGGATTCGACTCTTTCGGTCGTCCGTTTTGAAGCCGTTGTTATGGGCAATTCCACGAGTCCGGAGAACTATGTCGATATTGCCAATAACTCTCTGGGAATTTTTTATTTCAAAGTACTGAAACCGGGAGTCAGTCCGTTGTTTTTATCGGATATTCACATTCTGGATCAGTGGGGTATTCCGTATCACTGCTATCGCCGCCTTCAGAATGATGCCGATGATACCGCCCGGAAATACGATGCCTGGTCCAAACAGATTCTGGGAGATTTTGCCGGCGCTGAAGGCACACTGACCAATGGTGAATGTGACGGAGCGATCGATCCCGTTTATGATGTTACATTGTTCGCCGATTATTTCTGGATGAATGCCGACTCGGCCGACTGGTACGCCCGCTTTGATATCGGTGATTCCAGCTCCCATGACCCCGATGTTCTCAGCCCCGACGACACCACCAACTTCTATGATTTGATAGTTATCGGTACAAATTATTACCGGACTCTTCGGGGGGATTTCAGTCAAAAAGCGGTTGCATATTCCGGAAATCCCGGACTTGTTTTCGGAACCGTTGCTGATCGGGAAAATGCAGCGATTCTGCAATATCGGGTCGATCTGAAAAACATACCCCAGCTCGTTTCTGCACAATTGAAGTTTTATTTTAATCCTGCCGAATATAGTCTCAAGGGTTTAAGTCTGGGACAGTGGGTAACCGATTTATCCTCGGAGAATGTATTGCTTTATCCGCAGAAAGAATTGGCAAAGGGAATCGTCGATGTAAATTTTCTTGCTCTCGGAAGGCCGCTAAGCGGAGACGGTGCTTTTCTGACGATAAG
>QNCV01000034.1 GCA_003645845.1 Fidelibacterota bacterium
GAAATCTCTGTTCCACTTTGTATTCTTCGGCAATGAGTTTGGCAAACCGGCTCTTGATCTTGAAGAAACCAATGTTGAAATGCAGATGGTCAATTCAATATCACTGGCTCATGGTCGTGAAGTGACCATACCTGTTTTGAGTGATGTTGTCGAACAGACGACCGCCGGAGTGGCGGTAAAGGCTCTGGTCGGTGGCGGTTATACCGGATTTACAAAAGTTTCCGGTAAGGTGACGACTTACCCTGATAAATTGGTTTTGGATGGTGATATGGAAGCGGTCTATGGTGTCGGCGGTTTCGGAATGGCTTTCGATCTTGGTCTGGCAACTGTCATCAATGAAAAAATGTCAGCCAATGTATCGCTGAACAACCTATTCGGTTTTGTCAATTGGGGTATTGTGGATGCGGAAAAGGCCGAATATTCCATCCTTACTGAAGTTTATTCCGATGAATTTGCAGATATGGATTCACTGCTGGATGCCGGTGTTCGAAAAGATACGACTTATGCTATTTCCAATTTCAGTTCAAATTATCCTACCTATCTGTTGCTCGGATTTCAATATAATGTTCTGAACAATCTGACGGCCTATACGACTGTCAAACAGTACTTTAGTAACGATTTGGCGGCGAGTTATCTGCCGAAAGTGTCTCTGGCGGCCGAATACTATGCCACGCCCTGGCTACCGACCCGGTTTGGTATTTCCTTTGGTGGGCTGGAAAAATTTCAATGGGGAATCGGAACCGGTTTGAATTTTAAACATTATGCCATGGATTTGGGATTTTCACAAATTGGTGGTATTTTTAATCATGCCAGAGGATTCGCATTCTCATTTGGACAGTCGATACTATTTTAACAGAAAGTTGCTATGCAGTTAATTTCGTGGAATGTTAACGGAATCCGGTCTGCCTATCGGAAGGGATTCATGGACTGGCTTAAACACCAGAATCCCGATATTCTTGCTATTCAGGAGACCAAGGCCCGAATGGATGTTCTGCCCCATGACTTACTGAATATCCAAGGGTATCATTCAATTTTTTCTTCAGCCGAGAAAAAGGGGTATAGCGGAGTTGCTCTGTATACCAAACAAAAACCACAGCAGGTAAGTACCGGACTTGGAATCAGCCGCTTTGATCAGGAGGGGCGCACAATCATTGCCGATTACGGCGATTTTGTACTCTTTAATATTTATTTCCCGAACGGTCAGAAAAACGAGGAACGTCTACAGTTCAAGATGGATTTTTACGATGCATTTTTGGGTGTCGTCGATGCGCGGGTCAGGGAAGGGCGGAATGTGATTGTCTGCGGCGATGTGAATACCGCTCACAGGGAAATCGATTTAGCCCGGCCGAAAGAAAACGAAAATATCTCCGGTTTTTTGCCCATTGAACGAGAGTGGATGGATAAATTCATCAGTCATGGCTGGGTGGATACGTTTCGGATGTTTCATCCGGAACCGGGGAATTATACGTGGTGGTCTATGCGTACCCGGGCGCGCGAGCGGAATGTCGGTTGGAGGATCGACTATTTTTTCGTCAATGAAGGTTTTAAGGACAGAGTGAAAGATGCATTTATTCTGTCCGATGTGATGGGCTCCGATCATTGCCCCATTGGACTTGAAATATAAAAAAACTATCTGCTATTATTCGTTGTCATAAGATTTACCGACCGTAGAAAGACTAATTTCATAAATGGGGTTGATTTCGACGGATATTTTCAGCAATTTAGCCGAGTGAAAAATGGGAAGAGAAAATGGAATATGAAATAAGAAGTATCAGTCCGTCATCGGTTTTCAAAATATCCTTCATCGTTATTTTGACCGTTTCCTGCATTTTTATTTTTATGCTGTCACTAATGGCAATGTCGGTTATTTCCAGCATGGGAGATTCGTTCAACTCGATTCCACTTTTTCAGGGCATGGAACCGGTCAGTTTCAGTCCGTTGACGATTTTATTTTCATCGATTTTAAACGGTTTTATTTTAGCGCTGTTCATCATGTTTTTCATTATGCTGACCATCATTTTCTATAATATTTATGTCAGTCACTTCGGGGGCATTATGGTTCAGCTGAAACCCCATGATGAATTAATTCCCGTTGACGAGGGAAGCGATCATGAGTGATATTTATGTCCGTTTTGCACCCAGTCCCACCGGCGCCCTGCATCTGGGTGGTGCACGTACTGCGATTTATAACTGGCTGTTTGCCCGCTCGAAAGGTGGCAAATTCCTGCTGCGAATCGAAGATACCGACAATAAACGCTCCAAGGTCGAATACGTTAATCAGATTTGTGATTCCCTGAAGTGGCTGGGACTGAACTGGGATGACGAACCTGTGTTTCAGTCCAAACGTCTGGAAGACTATCAGGAAGCCGTCAGACAGATGGTGAAGAACGGGCGGGCCTATTACTGTTTCTGTACGCCTGAGGAACTCGAGGAGCGTCGAAGGGCTTCCGGTGAGTATCGCTATGACGGAAAATGCCGATCGCTCTCCGAAACGGAAATAAAAGCAAACCTTGATGCCGGTAAACCCGCTGCTGTCCGGTTCAAAGTGAATGCCGGAATGACCCAATGGACAGACCGGGTCTATGGCACGATCAAGGTCAATAATAGTGAGATTGATGATTTTATCATTCAGCGTTCAAACGGTATCCCCACATATCAACTGGCCGTCGTGGTGGATGACATTTTTATGCGGATCAGCCATGTGATTCGCGGTGAAGATCATATATCCAATACGGCCAAACAGATTCTGCTCTATAATGCCCTGGATTATCCGGTACCCGAATTTGCACATTTGCCGTTACTGAACGGAACAGACGGCAAGCGTCTCAGCAAACGTCACGGTGCAACCGGTGTGGACGAGTACCGCGATCTGGGATATCCCCCGGAAGCGGTTTTCAATTACCTGGCAATTCTCGGTTGGGTACCGAAAGACGGCAACGAAATTCTGAAGCCGGAAGAACTGATCAAGCGTTTCAGGCTGGAAGACATTGCAAGAAAATCGGCTGTCTTCGATGTCAAGAAGTTCGACTGGGTCAGCAATGAGCATATCAAGCGAACGGATAATGAGAAAATATATAATATCGTTTTACCGATACTGATTGAAAATGGGTTGGTTCATGAAACTCCCGACCGGGAAATGCAAAAATATATTTTTAAATTTATTGACCTGATGAAATCCCGCTTTCGCACTTATCGGCAATTTGCCGAATTGGGCAGCTATTTCTTTAAAGATCCTGAAAAATATGAAGGAAAAGCCGCTCGCAAAAACTGGAAAAATGAAAGTGTCAATCAACGGATGCAAACTCTGCTTGAAGCGTTAAAAGAACTTGATGATTTCTCCGGTTCTTCAACCGAGAGGGTGATTCGTCAATTATCTGAACAGATGGAAATTTCCGCCGGTAAACTTATTCATCCGACCAGATTGGCAGTTAGCGGCTACGGTGTCGGCCCCGGTATATTCGAGCTGCTGGAAACGCTGGGGAAAGAGACGGTCGTCAGACGAATCGAGACGGCTCTTTCTAAACTGCCGCAATAAATGACGTTTGTCCGAAATAATGTTACAGTAATATAGATATCTTTGCTTGGTGTAGCGAGTTTTTCTCAATTCATCTGTTGACGAACATCGATGCCATAGTCAGGATACTAACTGACTTCCCTTTCAGTATTCTTTGCCTTAAGAGACAATCCGTGTTTCTTAATAATATTGTCAATTACCCGGATTGGCGGAATCTCAATCTGTTTTGAGGAGACCGTAAACGATGTTGTGCTGACCGGCAATTACTCATTAAAAGAGAGGACACACCGAAGTGTGTCCTCAATCCCACAAACCCACACAAAGAAAGTGTTAGTCTAAAGAGTGTACCACCAGCCCGCTGCGCAGTTTGGGTTCGAACCAGGTGGTTTTCGGCGGCATGATCTGTCCGGCGTCGGCAATGGTCATCAATTGCTGAATGGATACCGGATAAAGCGCAAATGCAACAGCCATTTCACCGGAATCGACCCGCTTCTCAAGTTCGCCGAGACCGCGGATACCGCCGACAAAATCGATGCGCTCGTCTTTGCGTAGATCCCCTATGCCGAGGATCGGCTGGAGTATGTTATTCGTCAGAATGGATACATCGAGACTGCCCACCGGATCGTCGGAATTGAAAATTCCTTTTCGGGTGTCCAGAATATACCACTGATGATCGAGATACATACCGAAAGAATTGGCATATTTCGGTTTGGCGGAGCCGCTGCAACAGACCGGGGTAACACTGAATTTTTCGGAAAGTTTTTCCAGAAATTCCTGTTTACTGAGCCCGTTCAGGTCCTTGACTAGTCGATTGTAATCGATAATTTTCAGTTGGTCATGGGGAAACAGAACGGCCAGAAACCAGTTGTACTCTTCATTGCCGGTATGATTGGGATTGGCCTTGCGACGCATTTCGCCAACCATGGCGGCCGATTTTGAACGATGATGTCCATCAGCCACATAACTGAACGGAATCCGGTCAAATTGAGCTATAATTGACTGAATGACTTCAGAATCACTGATTATCCAGACCGTATGCCGAATGCCGTCGTCGGCGGTGAAATCGTATTCCGGTTGACGCTGAACCACTTTTGTCACCAGTTGATCAATGGTTTGATCGGCGTGATAAGTCAGGAATACAGGACCCGTATTGGCATTTGTGTATTTAACGTGATTAATACGGTCTTTTTCCTTGATTTCCCGGGTCAGTTCGTGGATTTTGATTTTTCCGCTCAGATAATCGTCCACCGAGGCATCAACCACCAGGCCGTACTGTTCGTGACCATCCATGATCTGACGATAGATATAGATACATTCCTGATTATCCTGAATCAGCCAGCCTTTTTTAATCATATTCTGCAGGTTTTCCGCGGCTTTCAGATACACCTTTTCATCATAATGATCGATCTCTTCAGGCAGATCGATTTCCGATTTGACCACATGGAGAAAGGAATAGGGATTGCCGGCGGCTTCAATACGGGCTTCTTCGGAATTTAAGACATCATAAGGCCGGGATGCGATTTTTTCCACCAGGTCCCGGCGCGGGCGAATACCTTTAAGTCCTTTGATTTTTACCATTCAGTTTATCTCCAATCTGTTACTGATTTAAAACGGCGACAATTTTTTCGGCGATTTGGATTCCGACACGGTCCTGAGCCTCCTTGGTGCTGGCGCCTATATGAGGTGTACAGGAGACTTTCGGATGGTTAACCAGTTCCGGATTCGGGGTCGGCTCATTGAGAAACGCATCGATACCGGCACCGGCGATTTTACCGTTATTCAGAGCCTCAAGCAGATCCTCCTCGTTGACGACACCACCGCGGGAGGTGTTGATCAAAAATACAGTTGGCTTCATCAATTCAAATTCCGCTTTGGTAATGAAATTTTGCGCCTGCTTTGGCACATGCAATGTGATGAAGTCTGATTCTTTCAGTAGTTCCTCTTTGCTGACAATTTTAATGTCCAGATCAGTTTTAATCTCTGCCAGATCGTAAGCCAGAACACTCATTCCGAGTGAAAGCGCCATATTCGCAGTAATCTGACCGATCTTTCCAAATCCGACAATGCCAAGAGTTTTTCCCTTGAGTTCGACACCTTTGTAGGATTTTTTATTCCACTCGCCCTTGCGCATGGTGATATTGGCCTGGGGAATAAAACGAGCCAGGGCAAACATGTGGGCAAAAACCAGTTCGGAAACCGAGGCTGAGTTAGCGCCGGGCGTATTCAATACCGGGATGCCTTTTGATTTTGCGTATTGATGGTCGATATTGTCGATACCGGTGCCGCCCCGGGCAATCAGTTTCAGGTTTTTTCCGGCGTCGATAATATCCTTTGGAACCTTGGTCGCAGAACGGACCAGAATGCCGTCGTATTCCGGGATAACCTTGAGCAATTCATCGTGTTCGTAGTGCTGAATGTCAAAATCGATCCCGTTGTCCCTGAGAATCTCCTGTCCGAAGGGACTGATACCGTCTGTGATTAATATCTTCATCTTTCTCTCCTTTTTTTGAAATCATTAAGACATCAAGGCATGTAATATTTTTGCCTTTCAGTATCTTTTAGATTTCAGTTTCCAGCAGCGCCAGCAGTTCTTTTAATTCTTCTACTGTGCGGTCGGCCATGTGAGCGATCCGGAATGTCTTTTCCTTGAGATCACCATAACCATTGGAGATCATATAACCCTTTTCACCAATCCGCTTGTTCAGATCGGCAATCGAAATACCTTTGGTATTTTTAATTGTTGTCAGAGTGTTGGATTCGTATCCTTTGGCGGGAAACTGTTCGAAATGCTGATTGGCCCAGGCGCGGGTGATTTTGGCCATTTCCAGATGACGGGCAAAGCGGTTTTCCAGGCCTTCGGTATTCAGAATATAATCCAGTTGCTTGTCAAGTGCGTAATAATGAGCCAATGACGGCGTGGAGGGATACTGATAGGGTTTTTTCTGCATGTAATCATATATTGCAATGAGATCCAGGTAGAGTCCGCGATTTTCCACAGTACGACCCTGCGCCAGGGCTTTTTCACTGATGGTGCAGACCGACAGTCCCGGCGGCAGACCAAGAGCCTTCTGAGTACTGGTGATACAGACGTCGATGCCCAGTTTGTCAACCTCGATCTTCACTCCGGCAGCGGATGAAACGGCATCAACGAGCCAGAGAACGTCGGGGTATTTTTTACGGATTTCGGCGATTTCTTCGATCGGATTCATGACCCCCGTAGAGGTTTCATTGTGGGTAACGGTAAAGACATCGTATTTGCCGGTTGACAGATATTCCTCAACAACCTCCGGCAGTGTCGGCTGGCCCCACTCCGCTTCGACTTTATCCACCGGCACTCCGTTGACTTTGGCCATTTTGGCCCAGCGGTTTCCAAAGGCTCCAACGGAAAAAACCACCGCACGCTTGGCGGTCAATGAGCGGATCGAACCTTCCATTAATCCTGAACCCGAAGTAGTTGAAAGCAGAATCGGATTTTCGGTATAGAACACTTTCTGCAGCTTTTTACAGACACTTTCACCCAGAGCCGAAGCGTCTTTGGTGCGGTGTCCGATCATCGGTGTACCCATGGCTTCCAGTATTTCAGGGCGTACATCCACAGGTCCGGGAATGAATAATTTTTTATGCATAACTCCTCCTAAGGGTTTTTTAGATTGTTACCTCAAATAACTCTCTCTGCAATTTCTCTACCAATTTTTTAATTGCTTAATATTTTTAAGAATTAATTCACATTTTTTATAATGTACTTTATTAGTTAAAAAAAATCTACGGGAGAATAAAATAAATTTCCAGTATTTGTCACATTTAATAGTCACTAAAGCTGATATCTTGAACAGTGTTTGTGAAATTTTAAAACTGCTTCCCAACTTCCAGAAAAAGATAAGCGGAAATTTTTCAGAATTAGGAAAGATCAGCCGGAGGATTTCCTGACGATTGATCGTGGTTTTCTCAAAAGTAGAAATATTTTTTATTATCCTGCGGATTTTGAAATATCACGTTCTGCCTTTTCCGTCGTAAAAAATAAAGATAATAGTGGTGGCATGAGTTTTGTCGAAGCAAGAGAGCGAAGGTGCCAGTTTCAAAGCAAATTAAACTGGCGGGGCTTTCAGAATTTGATAAAAACTGGAAAGGAGTAGCATGGATCCGAAGACAACCGATTGGAGCAAACTGGATTTTAGTTACAAATACGTTCCCTACCGGTTTCACTGTTACTGGAAAGATGGTGTCTGGGATGAAGGAAAGTTGGTCACAGAGAATAAATTGCTGATTGACGAAGGTGCAGTGTGCCTGCATTACGGACAGGAGATTTTCGAAGGCATGAAGGCCCAGCGTTCCAAAGACGGTCGCATCTGGATGTTTCGTCCCTATGAAAATGCCCGTCGTTTCAATGAATCCGCCCGACGGCTGCTGATGCCGGAAATTCCGGAGGAAAAATTTATCGATGCCATAAAACAGACTCTGCTGGCGAATGAAGAATATATTCCGCCCTATGGAACCGGTGCAGCGATGTATATTCGTCCCTTTATGCTGGGTGTTGGTGAAAATCTGGGCGTTCGACCGGCTATGGAATATCAATTTATCGTATTTGTGACACCGGTTGGACCTTATTTTAAAGAGGGATTCAAACCCATCAGCCTAAAAGTTGAGACTTATTATGACCGGGCTGCTGCGCATGGCATTGGAAAGGCCAAAGCCGGAGGGAACTACTCGGCCTCGCTGCTACCGCTGAAAAATGCCCGGGATGACGGCTTTAATGAAGTGGTCTATCTGGACTCCATTGAGCATAAATATTTCGAAGAGACCGGCGCATCGAATGTCTTTTTTGTCTTGAAAGACAATGTCATTGTCACACCGAAATCAGAATCCATTTTAAACAGCATCGTGCGCCGCTCGGTGATGCAGGTTGCCCGCGAAGATTTTGGCTATAAAGTCGAAGAACGTCAGATCAGTGTCGATGAGATTGACACATTTCTTGAAGCCGGTGCCTGCGGAACAGCGGCCGTAATTACGCCGATCGGTTCTCTGGGGTATAAGGGCAAACGATATAATTTCTATGCCGGTGGGAAAGAACCGGGACCAATAACAACACAGTTGTATAAACATCTAACCGGGCTGCAGGTTGGTGATGTGAAAGATACCCGCGGTTGGCTCGAAGAGGTCAGGAAATAAATTATATAAAGGATTTGTGCCATGGTGCTGGACAATTTTAAATGGGACGATCTCGATAAAGATGGCATGACATATCTGATGGAAAACCGGAAAGAGGTTTTTAAAAGTTACCAAAAAATGGTGGGTAATCTGGGGACTCATCTTGATGAAAAAACCCGGCAACTCATTATGCTGGCCATTCAGGTCAACAGTCCATCTCCGGAGGCCATAAAAATCATCATTCCCAAGGCAATCCGGGCCGGTGCCAGCCGTGATGAGATCATCGATACCTTAATATTAACGATTCCCGTTGTCGGCCTGTCAACGGTTATGAAAATGTTACCCTTTGTCTTGAAGGAGTTGGAGTCATTTGAAAAGGCTTATGGAGAAGTCCGTTAATTCTCGTTTGTGAGAATAAGCACAGAGGAAAATATGCCGGTATCTCAGAAAATCGCTGAAAGCATTACCCGGTCATCCTGGATTCGCAAAATGTTTGAAATCGGGATTATCCTGAAAAAGGAGCATGGCAGTGATAATGTGTTTGATTTTTCGCTGGGAAATCCGGATTTACCGTCGCCACTGAAGTTCGATGAGATATTACGTATGGAATCTCAGAAGACCGGCGATTTTCTCCATGGTTACATGCCCAATGCCGGGTATCCCGAAACCCGTCGGGCCGTTGCTGAAAATCTCAGCCGGGAAAGCGGATTGCCCTTTTCGGAAGATCATATCATTATGACCTGCGGTGCAGCCGGAGCGATCAATGTGCTGTTGAAGTCAATTCTTGATCCCGGCGATGAAGTTGTCGTGATTGCGCCCTATTTTGCCGAGTACAATTTTTATATCGATAACCACCAGGGGGCTCGGGTTGTGTCGGAAACGAATCCTGAACTTCTGCCCGATTTGGATGATCTGGATCAGAAAATCGGGAAACGGACAAAAGTGGTTATTATGAATTCGCCCAACAATCCGAGTGGCCGGGTGTATTCGGATAAGCTGCTTAAAGAAATGGGTGATTTACTACAGCGTAAAAGTCGGGAATTCGGACGACCGATCTATCTTCTGGCGGATGAACCCTACAAAAAAATTATCTTTGAAGGATGGCAATACCACTCGCCGTTGCGGTTTTACCGGAATACGATCCTGGCGACATCCTTTTCGAAAGATCTTTCCGTTGCCGGTGAACGGATCGGCTATCTGGCCGTCAGTCCGCTGGTCGATGACTGGAAAACCCTGATCGATGCGGCGACTTTTTGTAACCGCATTCTCGGCTATATCAATGCCCCGGCATTGATGCAGCGGGTGGTGATGCATGTGCTGGATGCGGAAGTGGATGTGTCGGTGTACGAACGCCGGCGAAATATCATGTGTGATGCCCTGACAGAAATTGGCTACGATCTGATCAAACCGGAGGGAACCTTCTATATTTTTCCCCGGACACCGATTTCCGATGATGTGGCGTTTGTCCGGGAATTGCAGAAACACCTGGTTCTGGCGACACCTGGCAGCGGTTTTCAGCGTGCGGGACACTTCCGGATTGCCCTGTGTGTTTCCGAAGAGACCATAAAAAGATCAATCCCCGGATTTCGACAAGCCTATGAGAAATTTAAAAATTGATAAATAATCCAATAGCAATGGAGTGAGTTATGGCACAATCAAAAAGCCGAGGACATGTGGTGATCAATACCGAGGAGTGCAAAGGGTGCGAACTCTGTATTGAGGCCTGTCCTTCCGACGTATTGTTTTTGTCCGATAAGTTTAACACCCACGGTTATCATCCATCGGCCTATAAAGGGGAAGGATGTACCGGCTGTGGAATCTGTTTTTACACCTGCCCGGAGCCGGGAGCGATTACGGTCTACAAACGCTGGGACCTGATGACCGAAACCGCAGAGTGTCCCCATTGTGGCGGTGAGTATAAGGTTTTTCACGAAGATGAAACTCCTGATGTACTGATCTGCACGAATTGTTTAAAGGCAGTCAACGGAGAGTGAGGTAAATATGGCAAAGCAATTTTTAAAAGGAAATGAAGCGGTTGTCAAGGGTGCGATTCTGGCGGGTTGCCGGGCGTATTACGGATATCCGATTACACCGGCCAGTGAAATCGCGCATGCGGCGGCAATGTATATGCCCCTGGCGGGCGGAACCTTTGTGCAGGCCGAAAGTGAAGTGGCCGCTATCAATATGGTTTATGGAGCATCATCAGCCGGAGAACGGGTGATGACGGCATCATCAAGTCCGGGAATCAGCCTGAAGCAGGAAGGCGTTTCCTACTGTGCCGGTTCCGAATTACCCTGTGTCATTGTCGATGTTGTCCGGGGCGGTCCCGGTTTAGGCAATATTGCTCCCGAGCAGAGTGATTACAACCAGGTGGTAAAGGGCGGCGGTCACGGTAATTACAAAGTCATTGTTCTGGCCCCGAATTCCGTTCAGGAGATGTGTAATTTTGGGATGCTGGCGTTTGATCTGGCGGATAAATACCGCAATCCGGTTTACATTCTGACGGATGGTTTTATCGGTCAGATGATGGAACCGGTGGAATTTCCCGAGCCGGTTACGAATATTCCTGAAAAACCCTGGGCTGTCAAAGGTAATGATGAGACATCCGATAATCTGATTACTTCCATCGATCTTGATCCCGATGATCTGGAACGTCATAATCAGAAACTACAGCAGAAATACGCAATTATCGAAGAACAGGAACAACGCGCCGAAGAGTACCGGACGGATGATGCGGAAATTGTTTTGATCGGATACGGCATCGTTTCGCGGATAATTCAGACGGTGGTTGACGAACTGCGGGACAAAGGTGTTAAGGCCGGAATGCTGCGGCCAATCACGCTCTTTCCTTTTCCAAAAAAAGCCATGGAAAAACTGACAGAAACCTCCAAATTTTTTCTTACCGTGGAAATGAGTAACGGCCAGCTGGTCAATGATGTTCGTTTGGCCGTAAATGGACGTAAACCGGTTCATCTGCTGACCCGCATGGGTGGAAATGTGCCATCCACGAAGGAGATTCATGATGAAGTAATGAAACTGATGAGGTTATCATGAATACAATATTAAAAAAATCAACCAGTTTTTATGATGTCTATGAACGCCGTCCCGGAGCGGACAAACTGACGACGACTTACTGTCCCGGTTGCGGTCACGGTGTGCTCCACAAACTGATTGCCGAAGCCCTGGAAGACTTTGGAGTCCGCGATAAAACGATCTTTATCAGTCCGGTGGGCTGCAGTGTTTTTGCATACTATTATTTTCACACCGGAAATGTCCAGGTTGCTCACGGACGTGCTCCGGCGGTTGCGACGGGACTGAAACGGGCTCACCCCGAAAGCGTTGTGATCAGTTATCAGGGTGACGGTGATTTAGCTGCGATCGGCACAGCAGAGATTATGCATGCCGCCAACCGTGGTGAAGGTATTACCGTCTTTTTTGTGAATAATGCAGTGTATGGAATGACCGGTGGGCAGATGGCCCCGACAACCTTGGTTGGTCAGAAAACCATGACGACGCCCCGCGGTCGGACATTCGAGAACGAAGGTTCTCCGATTCGGATGAGTGAAATTATTGCCACTCTTGATGCGCCGGTATTTGTCGAACGGGTCATGCTCAGTGACACCAAATCCACAATGCATGCCCGCCAGGCGGTTCGCAAGGCGCTGAAGCTGCAGATTGAGAAGAACGCTTTTTCGTTTATTGAAGTCTTGTCAGCCTGTCCGAGTCAACTTAAAATGACGCCCAGCCGCTCGAAACTCTGGGTCAAAGAAGTCCTTGAAAAACAATTCCCTCTCGGTGTAAAAAAAGACATTTCGGCGGAATTTGAAAAACGAACCTTTGCCCGCAATGTTGTAAAAAATGAAGATATTCATGATATTCTGAATATTGTAACAGTTGACGTTGATTCGGAAAAAATCAGACAGTATCAGGATAAACCGATCAACGAAGAAATCAAGGTTGCCGGTTTTGGTGGACAGGGAGTTCTGAGCCTGGGAACAGTTCTATCGGAAATGGGTATGCGGCATAACTATGAAGTCAGCTGGCTACCCTCCTACGGACCGGAGATGCGGGGTGGCACCGCTAACTGCAGCGTAAAGATTTCCAATAAAAAAATCGGTTCGCCGCTGGTCGCTAATCCGACCATCCTGATTGCCATGAACCGTCCGTCGCTGGATAAGTTCGAAAACGATGTCGTCTCCGGCGGATTGATCATGTATGATAACTCCCTGATAGATCGTGAACCGGTGCGGGATGATGTGGACGTTATTCCGATTCCGGCGACCAAAATTGCAGACGAACTGGGTAATACCAAAGCAGCCAATATGGTGATTGTCGGCGCATTGATTGCCTATAAGGACCTGATGTCACAGCAGGTGATTCTGGAGTCGCTGGGTGATGTCCTGAAGCGGAAAAACCTGGTAGAAATGAACCGGAACGCCATTCTGCGGGGGGCAGAGTTCATCAGGAACTTGAAAAAATAGCTTCATTTGTCCTCTTAAATAAAAAGCCTCTTCCGGTAATGCGGAGGAGGTTTTTTTTATATTGTCGGAACATTATATTATTGCAGAGGATAGAATGATTACAATGAAACGTATTGCTTCAGTAGTATTGATCGGAGTGATGATATATGTGCCGCTGGCGGCGCAGTTGAATGCTAATCAGCATCCGCCGGGTCTGCACTGGAAAAAGATTCGCACAGATTATTTCGACATTGTTGTCCCCGACGAAATGTTGTCCGAAGGTCAACGCGTTGCCAATACGCTGGAATATCTACGTCCTTCGCTGGAAAAAACCATGGATACCCGTTTACATAAATGGACCCTTGTGTTGAACAGTCGTAGTTCCGAAACCAACGGCTGGGTTGGCTATTTACCAAGAATGAGTGAATGGTACCCCGTTGGTGCACAGGATGAATTCGGTGGGTTACTGGATTGGTATCAGATGCTGGCAGTCCATGAAGGACGCCACATGATTCAGTTTAATGCCTTCGATCGCGGATTTAATCGTCTGGCGGGTATCTGTTTCGGTGATCTGGGCTTGGGTGCACTTACTTTTTTCGGAACGCCGCTCTGGTTCATCGAAGGTGATGCTGTTGCGATGGAAACGGCATTGAGCAATTCCGGAAGGGGACGTCAGCCGATTTTCGAGCGGGGGATTCGAACATTGCTATTATCTGGACAGCCGTATTCTTATTATAAAGCATATTTAGGAAGTTATCAGGATTATTTTCCTGATTACTATGCTCTGGGTTATCAGATGGTGACGCACACCCGGCGAAAATACGGGGCGGATGTTTGGTCGCAAGTCATACAGCGATCTTCGAAATATTCCTACTGGCCCTGGTCGTTCAGCCGGTCACTGAAAAAAGTTACCGGGCGAAACAGCCGTCAGATTTATGACGATACAATGCAGGAGTTAAAAAGTCTCTGGACCCGACAGATTAATGGACTGATAGAGACACCTGTCACCAGAATCAATCAACAACCGAGGAAAACATGGACGAATTATAAATTTCCCCATGAAATTTCCGATGGCAGTGTCATTGCTCTGAAAACGGGAATGGACGATCCTTATACCTTGGTCAGAATAATGCCAAATGGTAAAGAAAAACGACTGATTCAGATTGGTTATACGGAAAGTATCTCCGTCAGCAATGATAAGATCTGCTGGAGTGAAAAGAGTCCGGATCCCCGTTGGTGGGCGCAGAGTTTCTCCGATATTGTTATTTATGATATTCAAGCGAAAAAACGGCACAGACTCACGGAA
>QNCV01000035.1 GCA_003645845.1 Fidelibacterota bacterium
ATTTTCTTTACCGATTTCCAGAGTTTCATTCCTTCGGTATATATATCAAATGAAAAATTACTGAAGCACCAGCGATCAACCATAAGTCGCATCGAACCTATTACAAGGTGAAATAAATGATCAACCTCAATATCTTTTCGGATCAAATCCTGCTGTTGAGCATTTTTTATAATATCGAGAAGAATCTTCCTGTGCTGATGCATGATCTGCAGGATTTTTTCAGATAATCTGGGATCATACTGAAAAGCTTCTTCGGAGAACATCACTTTTGTCAGCTCAGGGTAATCGGCGAAGAAACGATAACGGTTTTTGAAAAATAGTTCAATCCTGTCAATCGGATTGATAGATGAATCTTCGATCTTTTCACAGATTTCGAGAGAGAAATGATCGAAAAAATCCATGATGGTATATATGATGTCGAACTTACTGGGGAAGTGACGATAGATTGCCGGTTCTGAGATACCGATCTCTCTGGCAATATTTTTAATTGTCATGGTCTGAATGCCATGATTGGCAATCAGTTTAATGGATGTATTCAAAATTTGTTCTTGTCGTTCACTGAAATTCATTTGTAATTCACGTTAGTTAATAGTCACTAACCATAGTTTAAAACAATTCATTGTTAAAAACAAGTAAATTTTAAAGTGATTTTTTTCAGATAGGAAGAAATGAACAGGTGAGTGGCATTCCAATCAGGTCGGCGCTCCGGAATCCCGGATTATTGCACTATGGCAGTCCTGACGCCTCGGGATGATGACCTTTGCCCGATACTTGGACTCCGGACTTACCACTCACCCATTTTAAATATCAATAAAAGATTCGTTTATCAAATCGACTCGAACAATTGGAATTTCCTAATTTCTTTTATCTATTACAATAAAAAAATCAATAAGCGGCCCTATGCGCTGCCACCGCTCGACCCGAGGGATCCGCTTTGTCTTTCCAGGCTTTTTCCCATTCCAGGGCAATTGCCGTGCTGCAGGCGATACTGGGTTCGGCGTAAACCGCCTGAATGGATGCCGGTTCCGGAAAATGTTCTTCAAAGATCATGCGGTACAGATAGGCTTCTTTGCTTTCGGGAGTGTTCACCGGAAAGCGGTATTTGCGGTTTTTGAACATTTCATCGCTGACTTTGGATTCGGCGTAGTCTTTCAAGCCGTCGATCCAGCCGTATCCGACGCCGTCGGAGAACTGTTCTTTCTGTCGCCATAAAATACTCTTCGGCAGATACGGTTTTTCGGGATTGTCAAAAGCAGAACGCATCAGGTATTTTTCCATGCGTCCATTCGCTTTATCAATCATTTTGTATTTAGGATCAAGATTCATCGCGATGTCGAGGAAGGCTTTGTCAAGAAAGGGTACCCGGGCTTCGATACCCCAGGCCGCCATGGATTTATTGGCTCGCAGGCAGTCATAGTAGTGCAGTTTTTCCACTTTGCGCACCGTCTCTTTGTAAAACTCTTCCGAATTCGGCGCTTTATGAAAATAGAGATATCCACCGAAGACTTCGTCGGCGCCTTCGCCGGTAAAGACCATTTTTATTCCCATGGCTTTGATTTTCCGGGCCATCAGATACATCGGTGTCGATGCTCGGACGGTTGTGACGTCAAAGGTCTCGATATGATAAATGACGTCAGATAATGCGTCCAATCCTTCCTGCAAGGTATAGGTATATTCGTGATGAACGGTTCCCAGGAATTCCGCAACTTTTCGGGCATTCTCAAAATCCGGAGCGCCTTCCAGTCCGATGCAGAAGGAATGAATACGGGGCCACCATGCCCGGCTTTTTTCATGGTCTTCAATCCGCATTTCTGAATGACGGCTGACGATTGAGGATACGAGTGAGGAATCCAATCCGCCCGATAAAAGAACGCCAAACGGGACATCACACATCATTCGTTTGACTACGGCATCCTCAAAGGACTTTTTTAGTTTATTCACATCCAGGCTGTCTGTCGGAACCGTATCGGTATGACGCCATTTAGGATCGTAATATCGCTTTAATTCGCCATTAGCAAATACGTACCCGGGAGGAAAGGGCTCAAATTGCTGGCAAATATCTTTTAATGCTTTCATCTCTGATGCAAACCAGGTGCTGCCGTCCGGTCCCCAGCCCCAGAAGAGAGGAACGACACCAATTGGGTCGCGGGCGGCGATAAACTCACCGGTTTTCTCATCGGATAAAACGAATGCGAAGACACCATCCAGATCAGGGACACAATCGGGGCCCTTTTCTTCGTAAAGATGAACAATGATTTCGCAATCGGATTTAGTTGCAAATTTGTGGGGCTTTTTCAACTCAGTTTGAAGAATTTCATGGTTGTAAATTTCGCCGTTTACCGCCAGAGCCAGATTGCCTTCTTCGTTAGAAAGAGGTTGAGCGCCTCCTTCCGGGTCGACAATTGCCAGACGCTCGTGTGCCAGTACATTTGTCTTGCCTTCTTCGGGAAAGTGTTGAACGTGAATACCGCTCCAGTCCGGTCCCCGATGCCTCAGCAATTTGGCGTGGGAAATAATTCTCGGACGAAGTAAATCAAGATTTTCAGTGCTGTTGATGACAGCGACGATTCCACACATTTTCTACTCCATCATTAATAATGAACATCAAGATACCAACCGACTGTAAATCAGTTTGATGAAAAGAATATTTACCCACACGTAATTAAAGAAGCAATTGCCTATATTAATAAAAAAAGGGATAAAAACAAGTGTTCAATTGTTTTTTTAACGGGAATATCCGGATAGAATCGCGGCGACGTTCAGTGATTTATCATTGACTTCGGTGAGTGCGTGGTCTTGCAATCTGAAATGTCGTTGAATCTCCCGGGATGGCGGGGTTGACATTGCTTCTTCGGAACCGTGTTTGAGATAAACGATATTGATCTGCTGATTTTCGATATTTAATGATACCATCGATATTCTGTCGCCAAGCAAAACGGCGTCCAGCGCGCAGAGATTATCAGAGTCTTTGACGACCGGGACTAAATAATGGAATGTTCCGGAACCGCCGGCGTTGTGAATTAATACTACTACGGCGTCGGATTGCTTATCGCCATTTATGTCGCCTAATGCCAACCATTCACTTAATTTTACATTGATCGTTGAAGCCGCTCCCGGTAATATTTCTCCTGAATAAACTCCCTTTTCGAGCGGGATAATCCGGTTATCCAATTTATATTCCATGTTTGATAATTGCCTGAGAAATACCCGGTTTGAAAACCGTCGGCCTGAGTGATGGCAGGATTCTGTAACCAACAGGATAATTAAAACCGGCAGAGTGATGAAGTAGGTTAATTTCACATATATAATATATGGACGAATAGGCCGGCTGCTTTTGTTTTCTGTCACAAAACGGGAATCAGGCTTTATATGGTTTGTTTTTCATCACATTTTTCACGACTTTGGCAAAGTTTTTATCCCGTTTTCGTTTTTCAAGATATGACATCTCATAGTATGCAGCCTCTTTTTTCATCTTCAGATAGTTTTGATAACGCTCGCAGGAAATTGTATTCTCTTTGAGAGCTTGAAGGACGGCGCAACCCTTTTCATGGACATGAGTGCAGTCGGAAAATTTGCATTGCCTTGCCAGGGCATCGATTTCGTTGAAGGTTTCACTGATTCCCGTATCTATATCGAAATTGCCGAGTTCCCGCATACCGGGTGTATCGATGATCATGGCGCCGTTTGCCAAAAAAAACATCTGCCGGGTGGAGGTCGTATGGCGACCGCGGCCGTCGGCTTCACGAACCTCCCGGGTTTTCAGGATTTCCTCTCCGCAGAGTCTATTCATCAGGCTGCTTTTTCCAACACCGGAGGAACCCAGTAAGCAATAGGTGGTTTTCGGGCTTAATATCCGATTGATTTCCTCAATTCCGATTTTACTGATGTTACTGAATGAGAGAATTGAACTGACACCGGTTCGCTGCTGTATTTCCGATATGATCATTTCCTGTTTCTCATCTGTGATCAGATCCCGCTTACTGAGAAGAATAATCGGCTCGATTCCGGCTTCATTCACCATGACGAGATAGCGTTCGAGACGGGCGAGGTTGTAATTGCTGTCCATTGATTGCATGATCAGGGCGGTGTCTATATTTGCGGCAATGAGTTGAAAATCGACGGTTTTACCGGGAGTTTTTCGTTTTAACAGGGTTTTACGCGGGAAAATCCGGTGGATAATGGCCATTGTATCATTATCGAAATATTCCACATACACCCAGTCGCCAACCGCCGGATAATCAAGCGCCGAGTCGGCATTGAACATCAATTTACCGGTAATTTCAGCCGGCGCTTTGCCGATTTCACCAATAATTGTGTACTGGTCGCGGAATACGGAAACAATGCGCGCTATCCGGTAACTCTTTAACGTTTCCGGGTCGCATCTGGTACGGAACCAGTCATTGAATCCTAATTCTTCGATTGTCATTGTTAACTACACTTTCAACATTGTATACAGATCGAGTAATACATCAACGGGGCTCATGTGGACTTTCTGATAATAACAACCGTAATAACATCCGCTACAGGTTTTTACAATGGCCGCTTTCTGTTGTCGCCAGCGATGATCCCAAAGGTTATCGATATCCAGCACATTCACACTGCTTGCAAATTCCTGACAGGGCATGAGCCGGCCGTCATTATTGATAACCAGGAAGGCATCTTTTTGAGTGGGGCATTTCCAGCTCATCTCTGAATACATTTGCAAATCGGATTTCAGGAATTTCCAACTGGGAGCGACGAGTCCGGTTTTCAGTTTATGACTTCGTAGCCGTGAGCGAAGTCTCTCAAGTTTTTGACGATCCTTTACTTTCAGATCAGCATCGGACGCTGAAAACAGTCCGCCTACATTTTGATAAAAACCGACGTCGAAAATGATGCCCCGACGGGTAACTTCGTTCATAATGTCGGGAATTTCGTCAATGTTATCCCGGTGAATTACAGTAATAGTGCTGCATATAATGCCACGGGACCTGGCATATTCAAGCAGATTCAGAATAGAGCCATCGGATTTAACGCCGCTATTGGATAATGAATCCAGTGAGGCGGTTAGAAAGAGTAAACCGGCATCTGCCAGCCGGTCGATCTTTTCCCGTGTCATGATTGTGAAATTGGATATCAGCCATGGAATTGCTTTGCGTGTGAGGGAAATATGAGCTACGATTTCGTAAATATCTTTTCGAATCATCGGCTCACCGCCGGTAATGGAAAAAAGACGAACACCCCAGCTGTAAAGTTTGTTGATCACTTCGATCCATTCAGCCGTATTCAAATCCTTCCAGGGATGTCTGATAGCCCGGCAGTAAGGGCAATTCAGATTACACTTGCGTGTTATGAAAAGAGATCCTGAAAGCGGGCCCTTTGAGGCGGAAATAATCCGACTGCTGATTTTCAATTTATTACGAAGAAGCGTTTTCATATTCAGGTATCCATGAATGCAAAATAATTGTCGGTAGTGTAGTGGATTTTAAATTAATTAAAAAGTAAAAAAGGGTTCCGGGAGCAGACCGAAGACCCTTTTTTCGATTTCATTCCCTTTATTTTTTCAGCACACAGCGAAAACCGACAGCCGAGCCGAATTTGCCTGAAGTGCTCTGGGGGTCGACCCAGTGGCGATACCAGGTTGAAAGACTCTCCAAATTTGCTTTGACGCCTTTGGATTCGTGGTAGCTGCCGCCTTTGATGACCCGGTAACTGCGGAAGTTCCCGCCATACCAGGAATTTGTCCATTCCCAGACATTGCCGGCCATATCGTAGGCGCCGTAGGGACTAGGGCTGTCGATGGTGCCCTCTTCACCATTGAACTTACCAACCGGTGTAGTTGATGCAGAGAATCCGCGTTTCATACAGCCGGCGATATTTGCGTTTTGACAATCGATGTTATTGCCCCAGGGGAAATCAAATCCTGTTTGTCCGCGGGCGGCTTTTTCCCATTCTTCTTCGGTGGGGAGCTCAAGTTTGTACCATTTTGCAAAGGCATGGGCGCCGAACCATGATACGTCACCGATTGGATGATCGAGATACTCATCATCTTCAAGGATGAAATAGCCTTTATCTTCGTCGAATAAAATATCACCGATCTCTTTTTTCTTCTCTTTTACATCGATGAATTTGTATTCGCCGGCGGGTTTGAATTCATCGCCATCGTAGTGGCCGTATCCGTTTTTATCAATCGCATTCCGGCAGTAGGCCTGGTTCATGAAATTCAGGTACTGACGGCAGGTTACCGGATATTTCATGATTTCGTAGTCATAATTGATTTTCTGAATGATGGCGTCTCGTCCGGCTGTATATTCGCCGGCCGGGACCTTTACAAACTGAGTCACTTCGGGATCGTTGGTATGAAATTCCTGTGATTTGCTCCATTCTCCGAAGATACCGCCCTTGTTTTTCGGGCGGACGGACCACCGGTGCCAGCCTTCGGCAAGACCGGATACCACGGCAAATGTGTCCTTGACCATTTTTGTATATTCCACAAAATCAGGATTGATGGAAGTGACGACTTTCACCTCATATTCACTGGCAAAGTCGGACTTATGCCAGACGAGACGCGGTGTCTCGCTGCTTTTATAGTAATATTTGTCTTTCGGACCAAACAGGACGGGAGGGAGAGGCGGTTCGATGGAAAATTCCCGGATCACGCTCCAGGCGCTCCACTTTTCGGCGGGATTTTGGGCGGTTACGGCCCAATAATAATGACCAATCGGCAGAGGTTCAGTTATCAGGAATGTGTCCGTTACGGTATAGCTGACTGCGATGTTACTGAACATCCGGTCTTTCGCGATGGCGATTGTATAGTTTTTCGCACCGTACAATTTTTTCCACTTCAGCAGAATCTGGCTGCGGCTTTTAATAACCATTTTATTATTTGGATATTTAAGATAGGGGGCAGTGTAAGCGCTTTTCAGAACAGTGATGGGAATATCCTCTGATTTTGTTGAATTTTCAGAATTATCGGTGGCCACGGCTGATACCCGGTGAATTTTACCATCGGCCCAGAACCCCATGTTTAAGATTGCTTCGTAAGGAGGTTTATAGATTTCTTCAACCGGTTCGTTATCGATCAGGAAACTGACTTTCATGATTCCTTTATTGTCTTTTACGGCTGTAACGATTCGCAAGGGACCGGTTACGATCTGATTGGCTTCAGGTTCGATTATTTTGATTTTAGGTGGTTTTGTATCGGGTTTTGAAGCAGCCGGAACAGTGGAATTTACAATACCGATTATAATGATAGTTGATAACGTTAATTTAGCCGGATTTCTGAAAAAACGGTTGCGTTTTTTTGATTTCGAATGGAAAATCTTTTTATGGATATACATATCTATTTCCCCCTTTGAACCAGATGTTATTTTATTTTGCTATTGCGAATATACTGTTTGTTTGTAAATCTTTCAATAAAATAGATGGTTAAGACGTTAAAATATACAATATCTATTGCGAATCGGTCACTCTGATTTTTTTTACCCATAATGGTTACCGGTTCACTGGCAGCCGGTCAGTCTGCGGGCTTAATCAAGAACATTTTACCGATAGAGAGAATTAACGACTTAACAATGTCGAATATTAGTAACGAGTCGGGAAAACTAAGGTGAAAGATATGATTTATTGAAAATTTTTAAAAATTGTGTCCGATCGAGAAATAAATAAGACTTCGGTTTTTGAAATCGTATCCATAGTCCAATGATACCGGCCCAACGGGAGTTGGAATGAGAACGCCTATCCGGCCCCCGACTTTCATATCAGTCCAATTGAATTCGTCAAAGGAATTCCAGACATTGCCGGCTATCGCAAGCATATGCGCATAGATGCCCGAAGTAAGATTTGTTCGGTACCCTATACCAATAGCGAGGATTAAATTGCCCCACAATTCACTTTCGTGATAGCCCGGGAGGGAATTTACTCCTCCAAGGCGGAAACGATCGTATTGTGTCAGCGCTCTGGATAAGTATCCAAATTTTAAGCGGGTCGAAAATGTGTGATTGTCGTTGTAAGTCTCATATACTGTCGACTCAACCAAAATACGATCCATTTTGTTTAGTTCATTCTTGGTGAAGCAGTGTTCCCATACGATATTATTACGGCGACCTCGTCTGGGGATATCCGGATCATCGGTGCTTTCGACAATAATCCGACCAATAATACTGGCAGTATTGATTTCTTCGTCTTTGATAGGGTAGAGCGTGTAATTGTTATTTTCCATCGTCTGTGTATTCTCCAGTTTGAATCCCACCGCTGTCAGCCCTACGCGGCGAACCTGGACACCGGCGTTAAATTCAAAACCGCTCCGGTAATAATCGCCATAACCGATTCGTTTTCCCGATTGGTAGAGGGGCACTGTTTCGAATTTGTGGTAAAGGGATGAATAACCCGTGAATGTCGTTGTGAGGACTCGGGTGGAACGGGTATTCCACTCCAGTTTGCGGTACAGATCACTGATGATCAATGATAATTGATTATCGATGCCCGTTCCGAATAGATTGCGATAGTTGGCGGTGATAAATGCGCTGGCCTTGCGCTCACTGTCGTATCGGGCTCCGAAGGAAAACAGAGCATTTTTTTCCTCTTCAACATCAATAATAATGTCGGTTGAGTCTTTGGATTGATTTTCAAAAGTCAGATAGACTGTCCGAAACAATCCGGTACTGAAAAGATTTTTAAGGCTGCGTTGGGCATAGGCTGATTTCCAGCGCTCACCCTCTTTCAGAAGCAATTCTCTTTTAATAATGTAGGGTCGGGTTTTCCGATTGCCCCGGATATTAATCTTTCGGATTACCGTATTATTCAGTCGGTCAATTGCATCTGGTAAATAATCGGCAGACCACTTTGACGAGTCGGCCATGGCTTTCAATTCGGGAAGATACGGCAGGGTAGCTTTATATCCCCGCTGAATCAGAGAATCAACGGCATCAAAATCGCTGGAAGAATATTCCTCGATTTCCGGATGAATCAGAATATCGGACAGATTCAGATTGCGGGTGTCGGTCAGGTATGCCAGAGTGTTCATAGCCTGGTTAAAATAGGATACCAGATCCATATTCCGGGAAATGGTCGTGATTTTGCTGGTTACATCGACGGCAATGATAAAATCCGCCCCCATATCCTTAGCGACATCAGCCGGAACGTTGTTCGTTAATCCGCCGTCAACCAGAAGAAAAGAGTCTATCGGAACCGGCGCCAGAATAATTGGAAATGCCGAACTGGCAGCGATGGATTTCCCAAGGCTGCCGTGGTCCAGGATAACAGATTTACCGGTCTTTATATCGGTTGCCACGGCTCGGAAGGGCACCAGCAGACTGTCGAAATCACCGCCGGAGGCGTATTCCGGATAAACCATAACCCGGAAAAGGCGCTCCTGAAGTTTTTGAGTCGGTAAAAGATTTTCCGGGAAAATGACATTAAAATTGTCGTCGAATTTAAGGCTGAAAAGCTCCGGTAAATCGCCGATTTTCTGAGAGACAAATTCAATGTCCCGGTAGGGTTGTGGAGAAAAGAGTTTGTCCCATTTTGTATGGCGGATATAACTTTCAATCTCTTGGGATGTATTGCCGGCTGCGTACAGTCCGCCAACTAAGGCTCCCATGCTTGTTCCGATGATCATATCCGGATAAAATCCGATTTCTTCCAATGCCCGGATAACGCCGATATGGGCAAATCCGCGGGCGCCTCCGCCACTGAGTACCAGGGCTGTCTTTGGCGGGGCTGCGACGATTGTCTGACAAACAAAAAGGACAATCAGTGTGATACAGACCGGATTTTTTCGCGGTAATGCCTTTTTCATGCTGAAAACTATAAAAATGGTATCTATTTACCAACGAAATAGTGTAAATTATAGAGAGTAATTTCATATATGTGATTAAGTTTATGATGAATAGAAAATTAAAAAAAATTTATATCTCCTGCGATATGGAGGGTATTAACGGTGTCTGCTCGGACCGTCACCGGGAAATGGGTAACCTGTTTTACGAATGGGCCCGGCAACAGACGACCCGGGAATTATCAACGGTAATAAGTGAGTTTAAAAAACGCGGTGTTGAGGAATTTGTTGTTAATGATTCCCATGATTATATGCTGAATTTGCATATTGATGAATTACCCGAAGGTACCTCTCTGATATCGGGTACACATAAAACCGATTCAATGATGGAGGGAGTTGATGCCGGTTTTGACGGCGCGGTCTTTATCGGATATCATGGCAGATGCGGCCTGCATCGAGCGGTTTTATCGCACACCTATTCCGATTCGATTTACCATGCCGAAATTAACGGTATCTGGTTTGGTGAAACTACCATCAATGCCGCTTACTGTGGTGAGAAAGATATACCCGTTCTGTTGGTAAGCGGTGACGATGTTCTGGCTGATGAAGTCCGTCGTCTGGCGACCGGGACGAAATCGGTAATTACGAAATACGGAATCAGCCGATCGGCCGGTCGTATGCTGCATCCAGCTCAGGTAACCGGGCATTATCAAAAAGCCGTTGAAGAGGTCTGTCAATCGGAGATCAAACCATTTCGATTGGAGTCTCCGTATCATCTGGCGATAACGCTGCGGGAACCTCAAATGGTTGATATTGCCTTGCGGGTACCGGGTACCGTTCGTACCGGTGAATCATCGCTGGAATTCAGTCATAACGATTATATCACAACCTATCGGGCCTTTCTTGCAATTCAAACTCTCGCATCGGGAAGTTATCTGAAATGAAAAAAAAATCAATCTGGCAAACTGTTCGCACGAACATTCGGAATAAACTGCTGGCTGGTGTGCTGGTGTTGATTCCTTTGGTGATTACCTATTTCTTTCTGAAGGCCTTTATCGGGTTTTTTGACAATATCGTTAATCCGCTCCTGGAACCTTATCTGGGATTTCACATTCCCGGGCTGGGATTGATCGTTTCATTATTTGCCATCTATTTTTTAGGTCTTTTTATTACGAATATTCTGGGGCGCAGTCTTCTCTCATTACTGGAAAAATGGCTAAATTATATTCCCCTGGTTCGGACTGTCTACCAGACGAGCAAACAGATTGCCAGTGCCTTTACGGCAACACAGACCGGTTTTGAGCGGGTGGTTTTTGTCGAATATCCGCGGACAAACGCCTGGACGATTGCCTTTGTTACCGGTCAGTCAAAAGGGAAAGATGGCACCGAATTCACTCATCTGTTTTTACCGACGACACCGAATCCCACCTCTGGATGGGCGCTCATTGTGCCGGAAGAGGATGTTATCCCTTCGGAAATGACCGTTGAGCAGGGACTGAAAGCTTTGATCTCCGGTGGGGCTGTTTTTCCACCTGTAACAAATCTCCGTCAACATTCTCAAAAATAGCGCCTCTTATAATTCAAATGTGAACATATTAAAATAGGAAATCAGGAAAACGTAATTAATGAAAATAAAATACATTGACGGCAAACGGTTTAACCGCGGAATAAAGGCGGGAGCTAAGAAAGTTGTCGATAATCAGGATTATCTGAATGATATCAACGTCTTTCCGGTTCCCGATGCCGATACCGGTACCAACATGGCTTCGACGATGAAGAGTGTGGTGGATGGAATAGATAATCAGGAAACAGAGTCGATTGATGCCAGCAGTCGTCAAATCGCCGATGCTGCGCTGAAGGGTGCCCGCGGCAACAGCGGTGTAATTTTAGCGCAATTTTTCCACGGGCTGGCTACAGGACTGGAAAAAAGTATCAAGGTTACAACCGAGCAGTTTGGACAAGCCGTTCAGAAAGCAAAAGATGCGGCTTTTGAAGCCCTGAATCAGCCAAAAGACGGTACCATTCTGACGGTCATTAAGGATTGGGCGGAAAACGTATATGAAAACAGGAAAAAGCATATCGATTTTCATGACCTTCTGCATAACAGTTTGGAAGCAGCGAAACACTCCCTGGAAAGTACGCGCGATAAGATCGATTCAATAAGAAAAGCCCACGTGGTCGACTCCGGGGCCCAGGGATTTGTCTATATTCTGGAAGGAATAACCGATTTTTTAAGGCGGGGAAGGATCAAGGACATCGAGAAATCGGAGGCCATTAAGCTGGAGACAAGAGTTGCCCATACGGATATCAGCATCGAAGATATAAAATACAGGTACTGTACCGAATGTCTGATCGAAGGACAAAAGATTGATTTAAAAAAAATTCGTCGTCAAATTGAAAAATTTGGGAATTCGAGAGTCGTTGCCGGCTCGGAATATCGTGCCCGGTTGCATATTCATACGAATGAGCCGGCGGAAGTGTTCGCAATTGCGAGGCAGTACGGTGATCTCCTTCAGCAGAAAGCCGATGATATGAAAAAACAGTATCTGGTTACCCATTTTCCTCATCCGAAAATTGCGCTGGTTGTGGATTCTGCCTGTGATCTGCCGCAGGAATTTATTGATGAGCATCAGATCCATGTCATCCCGGTAAGGGTGTCATTTGGCAATTCTACTTATATTGATAAAATCACGATTACTCCGAGCTATTTCTATCAAATGCTTCTGTCTGATCCTAATCATCCGAAAACATCCCAGCCGCCGCCGGCGGATTTCAAGAACCTGTATGCCTTTTTACTGTCTCATTATGAGTCCGTAATTTCAATTCACCTTCCTGAAGCTGCCAGTGGGACCTATCAAAATGCGGTTGCTGCCGCTAAAAGTTTTCCGGAAAAGAAAATATCGGTCATCGACAGCAAATCACTGTCTATCGGTTTCGGCTTTGTGGCGGAAAAAGCCGCCCGCTTGATCGAAGAAGGTAAAACTCACGATGAGATCGTCAAAGAGGTTATTGCCTTTACAAAACGGACTCAGATCTTTGTGAGTATTCCCAGCCTTAAATATCTGATGAGAAGCGGTCGGGTAAGCAGGGCCAAGGGATTTATCGCGAAAGTGCTGAATATCAAACCTATTCTGAATATAGACTCCAGGGGAATGCCGCAACATTTTTCGAAGAGTTTTTCGGACTGGGGCGCCGTTAAGAAGGTTTTCAGAATAACCATGAAATTTATTAAAGATAAACAATCGGTTCGCTTTATCGTGGCCCACGCCAACGATCTGAAGAAAGCCGAGTACCTTGCCAATCGTCTGAAAGAAAAATTTGGCGATATTCCGATTCCCATATTGCCGGTGGCTCCCGTATTGGGCGCCCATACCGGCAACGGAGCCGCGGCAATCGGGATTAGCTGGGAGGAGTAAATGCTGAATTTAATCGTTATATTGTTATTGAGTTACCTGATGGGATCACTACCCACAAGTATTATTGTTGCCAGGATTACGAAAGGCATTGATATCCGGCAATACGGTTCCGGCAATGCCGGCGGGACTAACTCTTTTCGGGTCCTCGGCTGGAAAGCGGGGCTGTTCGTTTCGCTGGTTGATATTGGCAAGGGAACTTTTGCGACTCTGGTCATTTCAACACTTCGATTCGGTGAGTTACCCTTTGAAAGTCAGTCAGCAGTCATGATTCTGGCCGGACTGGCGGCAATTCTTGGGCATACCTATACTATTTTTGCCGGATTCAAAGGCGGCAAAGGTGTCGCAACGGGCGCCGGAATGCTGCTGGGACTTTTTCCGGTGGCCTTTCTGATTTGCCTGCTGGTTTTTGCGGTCGTCCTTTTTACAACGGGTACCGTATCCCTTTCATCCATATCCGCCGCAGTCAGTCTGCCGATTGCGCTGTTTCTGCTGGATCAATTCACTTCGGCAGAAGTGGATGCCGTTTTAAAAGGAGTCAGCCTGATCATTCCCCTGTTTATCATCTTTACTCACAGAACCAATATCCGACGCTTGCTGAAAGGTGAGGAAAACTCTTTTGAAAAATTGAAAATCTTTCGCAGTAAAAAAGCCTAAACCGCAATCTGCAACTTCTATATCGGGGACACTCTTACAGTGGCATTCGGATAAGCAGCTTACTTATATTTTGTTATTTCCTGTATAAGTATTATTTTGATATTCAACCGAAGGTGAATCGCCAATGAAACTGTTTAAATATTTGTCGATATTGCTTTTTGGAATTTTTCTTTCCGGGATTTTGTTTGCCCGGTTTCCTTATCGGGATTTTGAAATTGTCGAGAGTATTCCGGCGGAGACCGTCCTGGATAATCCGGAAATACGGAATACGGCAGAAGTCTGGGTGGAGATGATTCAATCCGCCCGAAAGACAATCGACATTGAGCAATTTTATATCTCCAATCAGGCGGGCGAAGCCCTGGAACCGGTCATTCGGGAGATCGAAAAAGCGGCTGACCGCGGTGTGAATGTTAGAGTAATTGCGGATAAACGCATGGCGGTAACCTATCCGGAAACACTGGAACGTCTGAATACCAGGAATAATATTATCGTTAGGAACATTGATGTGTTCAATGAATAC
>QNCV01000036.1 GCA_003645845.1 Fidelibacterota bacterium
CAGGATATTCTCCACACCCATTTTTTCTTTTAAGAGAATCGCCAGCGCTCCGCGGATTGCCTGCAGAAATCCCGGTGTGCCACCGTCTTCCCGGATTTCGATGTCCTCAAAAAACCGGTGAGCATGCCAGGGGTTTGTCCAGAGAACGGTACCGCCGCCGGGATGATCGGGAACAGTATTATGATAAAGATTCTTATTAAACAGGATCACGCCGGAAGAGCCGGGCCCGCCTAGAAATTTATGGGGTGAAAAGAAAATGGCATCAAGATATTCACGATCATTCGGATGCATATCAATGTTAACATAAGGTGCTGATCCGGAGAAATCCACAAAGCAGAGCCTGCCATAGTCATGCATAATGCCGGCCATTTCATGAAAGGGCGTTATAATACCGGTGACGTTAGAGGCCGCTGTAAAGGAACCGATAATCGTTTTGCGATGACGGTTTGTATCCAGAATATCCCGCAGATGATCCACATTCGGAATACCCTCGGAAGTCTTACATAAAATTGCAATATCCACACAGCATTCTTCCCAGGTGGTCTGATTAGAATGATGTTCCATGTGAGTTATGATGATCAGAGGGCGGTCTTCTTCGCACAATTTTACTTTATCTTTGTATTTTTCCGGAATTCTGAAACCGAGAATGCGCTGGAATTTGTTGATAACGGCCGTCATTCCGAACCCCGCAAAGAGTAAAACATCGTCACCGGAAGCGTTAACATGCTGCTTGATGATCGAATGTGCCTGATGATATGCGGAAGTCATAACCGTGCCGGTTAAAGTACTTTCGGTATGGGTGTTGGCAACATAAGGTCCCAACTCTGTGTTGATATAATCTTCGATTGGCTGGTACAACCGTCCGCTGGCGGCCCAGTCGGCGTACACGAGCGGTTTTTTTCCCGATGGAAAGGAAAACAGAATATCGTTTCCGATGATTTTCCGGCGAAATTGACTAAAATATGATTCTTTGGAGTCCATTGATTCTTCCGGCTTGGTTATACTTTGTTCACACTTGGAAATATACAAAATCCATGGAAATTGAGATAGGATTTTATCCGGTTAATTGTATGAGATGGATTATTTGATGATACAGAATTTTTTTACTGCCCGGTAACTTCCGGATTTCATGGTGTATAAATATTCACCGCTTGACAGGTTGTACCCATTGAAATTTATCTGATGGTAACCGGGCGCCGGATATTTTTCATTATAGTTGTAAATCTGTCTGCCGAGAAGATCATAGACACTGATTGTTACATCATTTGCCTTTGGTAAATGAAAGGGAATGATGGTGCAATTGTTGAATGGATTAGGGTAATTTTGTAAGAGCCGGTATTCTGTTAATGGAGCCGTTGCATTGTCAATGTCAGAGATATGTTCGAAAAACTCTATAATCCTGCGCATGAAAATGTTGCGGTTCTCTACAGGATAAATCGTCTCAAAAGGAAAACCGGTAATCACCAATTTTCCGGGCGTCGTTCCACCGGGGAACATCCCTTCATATAGTACCCCTGAATAAACATTGCCGGCATTGTGGTTTTTGTACTTCAGAAATCCTTTGCCTTCATCTGCTGCGGAAAAAACGTCAGGCCAGTCGACATTATAAGTTCCGTGACTGCCGTTATCAAAGGAAAAACCGGGTAAATCGCTGAACATCGTTCCGGTCAGCGCTTCAACGGCATACCAGGTGTTGGATTGGTTGTTGGGTGCATCTGCAGCGTAGCCAATTTTCAGGAAATTATGACAGAATGATTTATCCGAACGGCTGCCTTTATAATCGAGGTCCCAGGCGATTTCGGACCCGGAAACGAAAAGTTTTCCTCCGGTCTGCAGGAATTTTTCAACACTGTCCTGTTCGGCATCACTGAATGTTTCGTCAACCGTGCTCTCTTCTCCCAGGATTATATCGATTATTTCGTAGTCGACAAGAGAAATCAGTCCATCGGTAAGGGCGTCGTTACTTGCAGATTCAAAGGACTGATTGGCATAAGCAAGTGCAGTGGCATGTTGTCTGATGAAATTGTAACTGTTGCCGTCTGAGGCTCTGTCGAATCCATTAATTATCATAACCTTCGGATGTGTGTTCATTGGTGTACCGACCAGAGTTTCCGAAACCGGACCTGTTCCCGCAGAATTGGCCGCATTGATTTTAATAAAAACCATTTTGCCGGCCTCAACACCAGAGATGATCGGTGAAGATGCTTCAACTTGAACCGTATCATCAAAAGTCAATCCATCGGAGCTTAGCAGGACAATTAATTGCTCAAGGTCATCATCGGATTTGAATCGTATTTCCAGAGAATTGGGTAAACCCCCATTGACAATTGCAAGGGAGTAAATTTTTCCCGGCGGAGCGGGTGTATAGGTGGTAAATTGCCATGTGGCTGACCATTCATAGGTGTTGGAAGAACGGACTTTCCAGTAATAAGTTGTATGGCTCTGCAGCGTATCGGTCACCTGATAATAGTTGCTATCCAGCCCGCAAATATTGATGATTGGTGTGGAAAAATCGGATTTGTCGCTAAGCATTAGTTCATATTCCTGACCGGGGATGCCCCGCCATTTAAGGATTGGAGTAAGCGGGATATTGGCCGCGCCATTGAACGGTTCGGAGAGACGGACAATCGCATTGAAACTGCTGTCAGCAAAATAAACAGAGATAATGTCATTCAGTGAAAGGGAATCGGTGTCACCGTTTTTCAAACTGATGACCATTTCTGATCCGGAAACCGGAAGAATCCGGAAAAAGAGGGATAGAAGGATAAGAGATTTAATGACCTTCATTGTCTTAATATTTATAACAGGGTTGACTCATGGGACTGTTTTCGTCGCTAAGCAATTTGTACATGACCGGATCGCGCAGAATATCCTGAGCCCGTATAGGTGTTCCATCAATTTTAACAATTTCGTTTATTAGTCGGATGCCGTGACTGTAGTCCACATATTCACTGAAATGGCCGGTGTACAGTGGCTGAATGGGAATCCCGGTAGTATGATGCCAGCCGTATATAGCGACATAGCCGGGATTGGTTTTTAGTGCGTTACAGATGACTACATCTTTTTTAATTCCGGCGATTAGTTCTCCTAATTGACCACCGGCGGCAATACGGGCTGCCTCAATATCCCTGTTGTGATCTCTGAATCTCGATACCGTGATACTTGCGTCGCTCCACGGATAAGGAATAGGTTCGAGATGAACAGTGGCATGTTTCCAGATGTCATCAACCAGTTTTCTTGTCGGCAGGATACATCCGAAAGAATCGGCAATGGCCTGGGCGGTCTGCGGCGTCATCGGCATCCGGCAAAAATCATCTGTGGAACCAACGGACAAGTAATCGGGCATGACGTCGTATTCAACTGTATGCAGAATCCCATTCAGGTCTTTGAACTCGGATTTGATAGTGATCATATTGCGCAGGAAATCGGGGAAATTTCCCGATAGAATCCGGTTTTTTATCTTTGGCTCTCTGTGAAAAACGGCATCATTTAATATGAGTGTAATAAACTGAGAGCCCTGAATTGCGCTGACCTGTCTGTCGGGAACTGTTATTGGACAAATCGAGAAGAAATCAATATCGGCTGTCCGGAATCGGACGACAGAATCTTTTATGGCGATGTTTATCTCGCTTGAACCGGTAAAAAAGATACTGTCAATGGTTTTTAGGGCAATTTGAGTTATTCCGCTGACGGTACTCAAACTGAGTGATTCTCTGGAAAGCGAATCGCTGAGATTGAAACGAATGTTTTCAATCGCCTGAATATCGTACTGTTTTTGGCCGGATTGCTTTTCAACGATTAACGACTGGCCTGGAGATATTTGATTGATGATAAACAGAGTGATGATAATCGGAATTGCTTTCATTGTGATGTGATCTCGTTTAAAACTGAATTTCACTGCCGATTAATAATAGATCATATTTTGTTTTTCCGCAAGATAAAATGTGGTTTAGACTACATGGTTATTTTCACTTTTACAATCCGATTATCGATTCTTAGTGACTTAGCATCTATTCCGACCGGGATTTCCGCGGAAGGGGTAAGTTTTTTATGTTAATCAGGGAATAAATATTTCCGACAGAGAGCAACTTTTTACCGTTTATGGAGTCTTACTTTTATTATCTGATATTATCTGATCAATATGAAATTTATCCAAAAAAGAGGTTAGCCATGTCACTTCAGGAAATACTCCTTAAAATAATAGAAAAAAATTATCCGATTCTGCTTTCGGATAGTGAAAATGACTGGGAACCGGCAACGCTTTTATCCACATTATCCGCTCCGATGCTTCGCCGAAGTGCTTACATGCAAAGTGGTCTGTATATTGCGGAAGTTAATGAAGGCGGATATCTGGGTCGGGTTCTTTACAAGGTGAAAAAGAAATAAGGGTTTTGTCATAGACAAGATCCGGATAATTACCTTAATCACCGGTTTCCGGCTTAATAATCGTATTTAGACATTCAGTAATTTCCATTTGAGATTTGTTGCTGAATAGTCTATATTTACTCTTCATTGTTTGATATTCGAATCCGATTACTCGATTAAACTGTTTGTTAGCTCATGGATGAGGCCTGGAAATATTTACTTTTGTTCGGTGTGGGGTCATTTGCCGGATTTGTAAACGTAAATGCCGGCGGCGGTTCGACGATTACGCTCCCCACGCTTATATTTTTAGGGCTGGACAGCGCTCTGGCTAATGGAACCAATCGCGTCGCCATCCTGATTCAGAATATTTTTGCCGTTTCATCTTTTCGAAAACGAAATGTTCATCAGTTCGGCGAAAGTATGAAATTGTCATATGCGACGTTGCCCGGTGCCATTATCGGTGCTCTGGTATCCGTCCGGATTTCAGATGAATGGTTTCAGCGAATCCTGGCAGTTATTATGATAGGAATAGTCATCTCAATGTTCATTCCCCGAATGCAGAAAACCTTTGAAAACGATGTCTCAACCGTGAAAAACAAATGGTTGATTTATGCAGTCATGTTCTGTCTCGGATTTTACGGCGGTTTTATTCAGGTAGGGGTCGGTTTTCTGTTTATGGCGGCGCTGTATCATCTGTTGAAAATCAATCTTGTGACAGTCAACATGCATAAAGTGTTTATTGTGTTGATCTATACGATTCCCTCTCTTATCATTTTTGTCTCTCTGGGATATGTAAACTGGAGTTTCGGGCTGAGTCTGGCTGCCGGGAATGCTTTGGGAGCCTGGTTCGGTGCCCGGGCGTCAGTCAAAGGTGGTGAAAAGTTAATCCGAATCGTACTGGCTTTTGCGATTATTTTAATGGCAGTGAAACTCATTTTATAGAGGTTATATTGGACTGCAATATTGATTTTGAAGTGCAAATTAAAGCGATCTCAGGCAATGATGCAATGCTCGAAGAAATAGTATCTATACCGACGAAGTAATTCAGGGAATATTGGATGAAGGATGATATAAAGGAATCGGTGTTAAATTCCCTGGATGGGAGAAATGTCGAGCTGTATCCGTATCTTCCGTATCTGCTTAAGGATTTATGGGAGCTTGGAACATCGGCGGAACGTGTTCTAAATCTCCTGAAGCGGCAAAAAAGAGAATTCAATCCTTCGAAAGTGAAAGTTCTTGATTTGGGATGTGGAAAAGGTGCGGTCTCGATAACACTGGCGAAAACCTTTGGCTTTTCTGTTGTCGGAATTGACGCTGTACCCGAATTTGTTCAGTTTGCCAGGGAAAAGGCGAAGGATTGGCAGGTTGCCGAAAAGTGTCGTTTCGAAGTCAATGATATTCGTGAATACGTGAATAAAAGCGATACTTTTGATATCATCATTCTGGGTTCAATCGGTCAGGTTTTCGGGAATATTCAGCAAACTTTGAAAATATTATCGAAATGTCTGACGGCTGATGGTTTTATTATACTGGATGATGGCTATATTCCGGATGGAAGCAGCTATTTTCACAATAATTATCTCCCGGAAGCGCAATTCGATCAACAAATCCGCCGAAGTGGATTCAGGATTGCCGATTTTATTCAATATGACGTTGATGATATTCAAAGGGGCAACGAGTACAATTATTCTAAAATAAAGCAGCGGGCACAGGAATTGATCAGTATGTATCCGGGATTGCGCTATATATTTGATGATTACCTGAAGACTCAGCGTCATGAAAACGAGGTTCTCGAAAATCATATTCAGTGTATGTTGATGTTGATTGAAAAAAATAAAGAGCATGAAAAAAATTAAGTGTAAGAGGTTATTATGAGTGTCGTAATTAAAGAAGTTCAGTCTCGTAACGATTTAAAGAAGTTTGTCAAATTTCCGCTCAGCCTGTATCGCAATCATCCCTATTTCGTGCCGACCCTGATCCAGGATGATATGAACACCTTATCATCGAAGAACCCGGCATTTAAGTTTTGTGAAGTAAAGATCTGGCTGGCCTATAAAGACGAGAAAATTGCCGGCCGGATTGTGGCCATTCTGAACAGTAAGCACGAGGAAAAATGGGGCAAGCGTCAGGTGCGCTTTGGGTGGATTGATTTTATTGATGACGAGGAGGTTTCGAAAGCTCTGTTAGACAAAGTCGAGGACTGGGCGCGTGAAAAAAAGGCGGAATCGGTTCACGGACCGCTGGGCTTTACCGACCTGGACCATGAGGGTATGCTGATTGAAGGTTTTGAGGAATTGGGTACATTGGCGACGATCTATAACTATCCCTATTATCCTCAACATATGGAAAAACACGGGTATAGAAAAGATATCGACTGGCTGGAGTTTCGAATCAAGATTCCCGAAAAATTACCGGAGAATTTTGCCGAATATTCAGAAAAAGTCCAGGAAAAATACGGTTTCAGACTGCTTCAGGCCAGGTCAACGAAGCGGGATATCCTGCCCTATGCCTATCAATTGTTCGATGTTCTACAAGAAGCCTATAAAGAACTTTACGGTGTTGTCGAACTCTCCAAGGAACAAGTTGACGCCTACATCAAACAGTACCTCGGATTCATTGACCCGGATCATATCGGGTTGGTGCTCAATGATCAGAATAAGGTCATTGGTTTCGGAATTACAATGCCGTCATTGTCAAAGGCATTACAGAAATCGAGAGGGCGTGTATTTCCATTTGGCATCTTTCATTTAATGAAAGCACTGAAGACAAACGATGTGGTTGATCTTTATCTGATTGGTGTTTTGCCTGAATATCAGAGTAAAGGTGTGGCCAGTATATTATTAACCAATATGGGCAAGACATTTATCGAAAAAGGGTATAAATACGCCGAATCAAATCCCCAGCTGGAGAATAATCATAAAATTCATCAGCAATGGAAGCATTTTGAAAAACGGCAACATCGCCGCCGCCGCTGCTATATTAAAAAATTACAGTAGAAAGTAATCGGTGTAATGAAAAAGGCGCTTTTCTACGGTCTGTTCGTGACCATTCTCGCTACGCAGATGGGTTGTTTTTCAGTACCGCATTTAATCTGGCCGAAAGAAGATGTATTAGCCCGGCAGGTAACGCCGGAAGCAACTCAGGCGATTTTGATTGCCAGCCGGGAAAGTGAGTTCAAAGAAAAAATTATTACTACAATTGTCGAGAATTATCAGGGTCAAAATGTAAATATCAAGATCATTGGTTTAAGTGATGTCATTGCGGAGAATCCCGCAGATTACAGAGCCGTTTTATTGATCAATACCTGTATGTCATGGGATATGGACCGCAAGGTCAATTCGTTTCTGAAAAAATATCCCGATCGGGACAATATCATCGTACTGACAACCTCCGGTAGCGGCGAATGGTTGCCGAAAAAGAAAAAGCGCTGGTTCGATGCGATCAGTTCAGCTTCGGAAATGACCGATGTTGATCAGGTCGCGAAAGAGATTACCGAAAAGATTGATCTATTATTGAAATAATATTGTTCTGAATAAAGCTGCAATAAAATTAAAAGGGCATGAATTTTCATGCCCTTTTATCTTGGTTCTTGGCTCTTGACTCTTGGTTCTAATATCTTGTATCTACTCTTCCAGCTCCTCAAACTCACCGAGTGTGCGGGTGAAGATGTATATAACGGCAATTCCGATCAGAAAATGGGCGGCCAGGGCATACCAGATATATTCCGGTTGATTCCGGTTCGTAAAAAATCCAAAAAGTGATGTATAGGTAATTCCGCTCAGGGCGCCGCCCAGACCGGTGGCCAGGAAATTGGTGCCCATGTACAAGCCGGCTTTTTCTTTCGGGGCGATCCAGGTGATATATTCCTGAATCCGCGGTGAAGAGACCATTTCACCGATGGCAAAGAGAAAGATGCCCAGGAAGACAAGTGCCGGAGCGCTGATTTTTGCCAGCCCCAGAACCACAAAACCGACAGCGGACACGGCAAGACCGAATAGAAAAGTCGGCATTGCCCGGAGTTTTTCCGCCCGGCGGGAGACAAAGATCTGGAAAATCATGATAATATATCCGGTGTGAGAAATGGTCTCCCCAAGTATGCGCCAGACACCGTTTTCATCGGTATGAGAAAATATTCCGGTAAATCCGGCGCCGAAGATACTCTTGATATTCTGATACAGCAGGGCAGTATCAATATACCTGTCAATATACACCGGAACCAGATTGAAAAATGCCCAGAAGGGCAGCCAGAAGAATATACCGAGAATTATAATAAAGGATGTGAATTTCAGATCGGAAAACACAATGCCGATATCGACAAATTTCTGTTTCAGGGATGTGCCTTCAATTTCCCGTTTGGGTTCTTTATAGAAGAAAATGGTAATCAGCAGCATCAATCCGATACTGACTGCCGCGGCAATAAAGGCGTAATTCCAGGAAATCGCCCGCAGTTTTCCGGCGACAATCGGACCGAAAGAGGCGCCCACATTGACCATGGCATAGAATATTCCGAAGCCAAGTGTCTTGTTTGTTTTATCAGTTGTAGCCCGGACTGTTCCTGATATCAACGGTTTGAATATTCCGGCGGCTAAAGCGATACTGAGCATCGTCAGTGCAATCCCCGAAAAGGATTTTGTCAGGATCAGCAGCAGGATAGAGGGCAGATAGGCCATATAAGAAATGATCAGAACTTTTTTAAAGCCAAACCGGTCGACAAAGGATCCGGAAATCAGGGGAATCGTATAGGAAAAAAGCAGGAACAGGCTCTGCACGATTCCCAGCTGGGCCTTGGTATAGCCCAGATATTCCATGTAGATTCCGAAACCCATATAGATGCCGTAATAGGCGAAACGCTCCAGAACTTCGATGCTGTTGGCGACCCAGAATACAGGCGGGAAAGAACTGCGGTTATTCATTTTCTCCTCATATTATCTTATCCAATCTATCATGGGGATAGTACAAAAGGATCATATAAATGGCAAGATTTTATAGTGTATTTGTAGTCGAAGTTTGATTGATTGTCTGGATCAGATAGAGGTGATTTATATCAAAAAAGAGTAATAATTCAGTTTTGACTGACAACCTTATACCTGAAACATAATCTATAATTCTGAAATTCTGAACAAACAGGACGGGAAATAACATGAAGAAACTAAAAATTGTTGGTCTGATAGTATTAGTAATCCTTCTTGGCGTGGTTGGAGTTCATATGTACAAGAAAAATAACAGCCGGGATGATAAAGGGTATAAAACATTAAAACCGGAAGTTGGAACAATCGTTGAAGAAGCCCTGGCAATCGGTACTATTACACCGGAAAATGAGATTCAGGTAAAATCCAAAATTCCGGGAATTGTTGTTGATCGGTATGTTGAAGTGGGCGATCACGTCAATATTGGCGATGTGATGGTAAAAATATTACCGGACCCGACTCCGCGCGAAGTGACGGAGGCCAGACGTGATCTGCAGATGAAGGAAGTTGATTTGAAAAATGCCAAAATTCAGTATGACAGAAACCTCAAACTTTTAAAGAAAAACCTGGTATCCGAAGAAGCTTTTGAAAACATTAAACTAAAATACGACCAGGCGAAATTAAGGCGTGACCTTGCCCGGGATCGTCTCTCGCTGATTGAAAAAGGACACGCTGGCAAAGTCGAATCGGTTGTTAAATCACCCATTACCGGAACGGTTTTGGAAAAATTTGTCAATGAAGGCGATCCCGTTGTCCCATTAACCTCCTATCAGCAAGGAACGCCATTATTTACGCTGGCGGATATGACTAAACTGATTTTCCGTGGTACTATTGATGAAATTGATGTTGGTAAAGTGAATGTTGGTGTCAATGCGGAATTGGAAATCGGAGCTCTGCCCGGTAAATCAATTCTTGGTCAAGTCATCCGTATTTCTCCCAAAGCCCGTAAAGAAAACAACGCCACTGTGTTTGACATCGAAATCAAGATTGTGGATACGAGAGGTGTTCACCTTCGAGCCGGTTATTCTGCAAATGCCAAGATCATTCTCAACAAAGTGGAAGATGTGCTGACCATTCCGGAAAGATTACTGATATTCTCCAATGATTCTGTTTTTGTAGAAATCGAAGACACCACCAGGGGCGCTGTGATAAAACGCCTGGTGGAAATTGGTCTGAGCGATGGCATCAAAGCAGAAATCAGATCCGGTTTGAAAAAAGACGAATTGATTGTAGAACGTCCTCCGAAAAAAATTCAGTAAGGAATTTATTCGTGATAATTAAAAATGTTGTCCAGATTTTACGTGAACTGAGAAAACAGAAACTCAGAACCGTGCTGACTCTTTTCGGAATTTTCTGGGGAACGACTTCTGTAATCCTGTTGCTTTCTTTTGGAATGGCTGTCAAAGCCAGGACCTCGGAAACCATGCATGGCATGGGAGAGCAGATTTGTATTATATGGGCCGGCAGAACCAGTATCAGCTATGGTGGCTTTCCCAAGGGACGGAATCTGAATTTTTATAATGGCGATGCCCGGTACCTAAAGGACAATGTTCCGCTGATCGGTGACATTTCCCCACAATATACAAGAAGTTTACCGGCAAATGTTGGCGCTAAAAAACAGAGCTTTCTGGTTAGCGCTGTCTGGCCGGAGTTTAAGGAAATGCGTAATATGATTCCCCGTGAAGGGAGTCGCTTTATCTCTCCAATTGATGAGGAGAAAAGGCGGCGGGTTGTATTCATTGGTAATGATGTGGAAAAAACCATGTTTGGCAATAAAGACGCCGTGGGTAAAATAATATATATTGATGGCATTCCTTTTACAGTCGTCGGCGTTCTCATAGAAAAGCAACAGGATAGTGATTATAGCGGTCGTGATAAAGACGCCATTTATATGCCGACGTCAACATATTTGGCAATTTACGGTGACCGGTTTATTAATAATATGGTAGCCCGGGCCAGGGATATTAATCAAACCGATGCCATGAAAAAAGCAATCATTGCAGCGATGGCAAAGAAATATCGCTTTTCGCCGGAAGATGAACAGGCGCTGCCAATCTGGGACACTACCGAAATGGACCAGTTTCTCAACACCTTTTTTAATGGATTTACGATTTTTCTCGGTATCGTTGGTGTGATGACGCTTATCGTTGGCGGAATCGGTATTGCGAATATTATGTATGTGATTGTCGAGGAGCGGACTTCTGAGATCGGTGTGAAACGGGCAATTGGTGCAAAGAAACGACTGATTCTTGTTCATTATCTGATTGAAACCTTTGTGATTGCATCGGTTGGCTCCATATCCGGATTTTTGTTCTCCCTGCTCTTGATTTTTGGCATCAACCAGGCGCCGTTAGAAGACTTCGTTGGTGTTTTGAAGGTAAATCCGACCATCTCTATTGCATCGATATTAATTATATCGACCATTACCTTTGTCGCCGGATGGGGTCCGGCGAAGCGCGCGTCAAATTTGGATCCGGTGGTTGCGATTAATGGATAAAAAGTAGAATTGTTATGGCTAAAAAGATAAATGAATTAATGAAAAATCTACTGCTGACCCGTCTTTTTATCAGGGAACTGAAAAAAGAACGCCGGAAAATATTCCTGACTGTTGCCGGTATTGCCTGGGGAACATTGACAATTATCCTGCTGCTTTCCTTTGGACAGGGGTTGGCCACCCAGATGTTGCGGGGTCAAAAAGGACTGGGCAATAATATTGTCATTCTTTATGGCGGACAAACAAGCATAGAATACCGGGGATTACCCCAGGGAAGGCCTGTGCAGTTTTTTGAAGAAGATGTTGAATTGTTGGAAAACAGTATTCCTGAAATTGACAATATTGCCGGTGAATATGATGCCTGGGGCGCTGTGTATAAATACGGAGACAAAGTGGTAAATGAACGGTGCCGCGGTGTAAGTTCTGTTGGATATGAAGACATGCGCTCCCATTTCCCACAGGCTGGAGGACGGTTTATTAATGAAAATGACATCAAATACCGGCGCCGTGTTGTATTTATTGGCTGGGGCCTGAAAAAGGACTTAATCGGTGATGAAGATGCTATTGGAAAAATGGTTTTCATTAATAATATTCCTTTTACGGTAATTGGCGTGATGCAGAAAAAAATGCAGATGGGGATGTATGGTGGGCCGGATGAAAATGTTGGTGTGATTCCATCTTCCACTTACAAGGGAATTTTTTCCAGAAATCGTTTGAGTAGAATTATTTATCAGGTCAATGATATCGATAAATCAGAATTTGTGAATCAACAGGTTCAACGGGTTCTGGCGCGAAAAAAACAATTTGACCCTGATGATAATAACGCGCTCCATTACTGGGATGTGATAAAAAATACAAAAATGACAAGACAGGCATTTACCGGTATCACTATCTTTCTGGGTGTCATTGGCGCTATGACCCTGATCATCGCCAGTGTTGGCGTCGCCAACATCATGTATGTGACGGTAAAAAAACGTACCCGTGAAATTGGTATCAAACGCGCGATTGGCGCAAAAAAAGCGACAATAAAAATTCAGTTTATTATTGAAGCGCTTTTGATTAATCTTTCCGGTGGATTTATCGGCGCTTCCATTGCCTATGGAATAATTAAAGCTGTGCAGAGTATCCCTCAGGAGGGGGCTGATTTCGGTAAAAACATGGCCATGCAAATCCTTGCTAATCCGGAATTTTCATGGACTGTGGCGATCAGTACGGGGACGATTTTAGGCATTGTCGGATTGTTATCCGGTTATTTTCCGGCTAAACGCGCTGCTGCTGTAGATCCGATCACTGCATTACATTATGAGTAGAGATTTAGATCCCGGGATTTTGAAAGCTTTGGAAATTTTAAAATAGAAATTACGTATGAAAAAAGAGTAATAAATTATGATTAAACTGGAAAATATCAGAAAAGTTTACAGCACCGGGAAGGTTGATGTGGAGGCTCTTCGTGGTGTTAATCTACACATTAAAAAAGGTGATTTTGTCACAGTAATCGGACCTTCCGGTTCAGGAAAATCCACACTTATGCATATCATGGGATGTCTGGATAAACCCACGGCCGGCAGATACCAGTTGAACGGACAAAATATTCAACATCTCAACGACAACCAGTTGTCAGAGTTACGCAATCGTGAAATTGGATTTGTTTTCCAGAATTTTAATCTGCTTCCCTATGCTTCGGCCTATGAAAATGTGGAAATGCCATTGCTTTTCGCCGGCGTTGGCGGGAAAAAACGAAAAGAAAAGGTTGAGTCAATCCTGAAGAAAGTCGGTCTCGCTGATCGCATGGATCATAGACCCAATGAACTTTCCGGCGGCCAGAAGCAGCGTGTCGCAATTGCCCGAGCCCTGGTCAACGATCCCAATATTATACTGGCGGATGAACCCACCGGTAATCTGGACTCGACTTCCGGCCGCGAGATCATGGAATTGTTCGTCAGTCTATGGGAAGAAGGGCACACCATTGTGATGATTACTCATGATCCACGCGCCAAAGACTACACCGAGAAGGTTGTTACAATTATCGATGGTCTGATTGAATCTTAGATTGATTGGTTAAATAACTTCGTATTATCCAAACAGAAAACCAAAGTAGCCGAACAGTAATCCGAATAATATCATAAATACACCCCAGTACCGTGAACCTGTTGCGAACTTCTTGTAGCGGAGAATGGATTTAGGAAAGACGATAACCAGAATGCCGCCGATCAGCATGATCCAGGCGATCAAAGTGATCAGTACCGTCCAGTTGCCGACCCAGTGATTGTGATAATTAACCAGGATCATACCGAAGATAATACCGAAACACCCGGCCAGGTATGTCATTGTCGGTGATTTTTCAAATTCATCCACAAATTGATTCAGATTTACCGTTTTGACCAGTACGGCGACTCCGGAGAAGATGTAAATAATTGAGATGATCTTTGCGATAAAGATTGATAAAGCCATTTCAATTCTACTACTTTATAAAGTACATCATAAGCATAAATGTTTCCA
>QNCV01000037.1 GCA_003645845.1 Fidelibacterota bacterium
ATTATTTTCCCCTGAAATAAAAAGGGTGGTCTCGTCATGAAACCACCCTGCTGAGAATCTATGTCAGGCGCTATTTCATCATTATCATCTGTTTGCTGACAGATTCATTCCCCACCGTAATCTGGTAAATATACATTCCGGAAACCGCGCGGCGTCCGGATTGGTCCAGCCCGTTCCAGTAAATCGAATAGTTGCCCACGTCTTTATACTCATCCACCAGGTTGCGAACCAGCTGACCCTGAATATTGTAAATGGAGAGACTAACATGGTCGGATCGGTTAAGAGAAAAGTTGATATGAGTGTCCGGATTAAACGGATTGGGATAATTCTGCCCCAGCTTATATTTTTCTGGGATCACATCTCTAAAATCGGCTTCAATCAATGTCAATCCCATATTGGGTTTTCCCGGTGTGCCATTAACAACCGATGCTTCCCAACTTTCCGGCAGGCTATTATCGAGAAGTGGTTCTCGTAGTGATAATGTCGAACCGAAACCATTTGCTTCAACGGGCCAGGGTAATTCATCCAAATATGTGAGTGAATCGATCAGATGATTTTCACTATCAAATAACCGGACCAACTCCCCGCCATTATTCAAGCCAAAATCAAAGTAACCAACCAGATTGGGAAGCGATGGAAAACTGGCCGAGAATTTCACTGAATCACGACTTAGAACAATATATGCATCAGCCGGCACAATAAGTGATTCTGGAAAGGTGAAAACATGGGTATCATCCGAGTCCTTGAATAACCATCCTGAAACATCAATCGGTATCAAGCTGGAATTATAAAATTCGATCCAATCACCGGCGGGAAAGTCTGGCGATGAATTATAATTGATCTCATTGATAACCAGTGAAGTATCCGGGATAAAATTTGCATAAAAAGACTCTGAACCATTCAGAACTATTTGAATCGACTCTTCGAAACTGGTGCTTCCCCCTGTCCATCTGTCAAAACGATAACCGGCATGAGGTATGGCTTGCAGAGTGATCGGTATACCGGTGAAATATATTCCGTTCCACTTTGCTGATTCCAAAGTAATAGAATTAATTTTTAATTTTCCACCTTCAATATTTACATTTTCAAGTTTTACATTTACTTCACCACTTATATTAAATTTTTGCCTGATATGTGCCCTGACATATCCCGGACGCAGGTTGCCAAATACTTTCAATTTGGTTACCAATAACTCCCAGGTCTGATAATTTCCACCCCAGCGATTAAGATGTCGGGTAATGTCATCTTTTATAATGGCTTTGATACTATCCACATGATGACTCACTTGAGTAGATGAAAAAATTGTATTAAGGTGATCTGCAAACCTATTAATAAAATTAATCCTGAATGTGTCATTTTCGAGCAAACGACGGAGCAAATAGGTAGACCAGGGAGGATTGGGCCAATCGGGTCCATCAGGTTCAGTTGCAAAGGCAAGTGTATTGAAAGTCACACTGTTTTGACTCCAAATATCAAAACCAAAATCTGTGTCATATAAAATCCAGCGCCAGATACCATCCGATGTTTGTGGTCGCCAGAACTTAATATTGTTACCGGGCCAGTCGGTATTGTCACAATATATTTGTGATATTTCATAGTCTATGAAGTTATTCACATCTATCATTTTTGTCAGATTATTATATACCACCGAATCTTTGATATTATTATTAGTAATATAGTCAATCATCATATTATAGTGCTCGGCGGATCCTTCCAAAGCGTATGCATTATTTTCCAGAAGATCAATTTCATCCGGATCCAGATCATAGTGGGACGCCAAATGATCTTCATTAATTTTTTCGCGCAAGTTCTGTATCCCCCAATATTCACCATTGAGAAAAAGAACAACCGGTCGAAAGGCCTGTTTCTCGAGTCCCAGCGGATTTGTCAGACCAGTTATCATACCATCACGCATCATGGTATTACCCCAGTCATTTCCACTATTGCGAAGTATGAATGCTTTAAATTCTGCAATACCTAAATCCGGAAAAAGTTGATAATTCAGTTTGGCCTGGCCATACCGGCGGCGCATGAAAATGGCAAATGACTTTTGATCAAAACCGCGACTCCATCCACCAAATATTTTTATACCGGCATCGGCCTCAAAACCAAATGATCCATCCTGCTCTATAAATTCAACATGGATTGGTTTTTCCCAATCCTGCCAGAAATTCGATCCGAAATAAGGAAAATCCGGTTCAGCATTTGGACCTTTGACGTAAATTCCTGTCTGCTCATCCCAAAGATTTTTGGGATCGGTAGTTAATGACATTATTGGAAGATGCAAATCTTCCTCAAATAAGAATGTAGAAGTAATAATTGAACTTGGCATCTTACCGGATTCAAATGCCCGGGCACGTATCACAGTTGTTTTACTAATTAACATCGGATCAGTATATAATACCGCCGTTTCATCCGGCTCTGTCCCATCAAGTGTATAATATACATTACCAGTATAGGACATGCTAAAAGCCTGTGGTTCGGAATAAATACCGGTTGATAAGGAAAATATAGGATTGGGTGTTAAACCCATATAACCGGTCGAAGTATTTGAATCACCCGGAGTCGGCTCATCAAATAATCGCCAATCATCAGTTCCATCAGGTTGCCTGCCCAATGAAAGATCATTGGGTATTTCGCCATAAGCAACTGAGTCGGTAACATGACTTTCGGGATTTGTCAGATACAATACTTCACCATCGGCGCTCAAACGGAAGTTTGTGTGTAAATTTGGCAACGAGAGACTAATATAATCAGATAAACCACGGGGATTATCGGGCGGAGCCTGTAATCCCATAGTTAAAAATGGGATGGCGGACATATCAGATGAATTCAGATCATAATTATGTACCTGAACAGCCAACACATTTTCTCCCGACTGCAGGAGACCGATAAATCCGGATATGTTATATGCTTCAGGATAACCACCCTGGTAAATTTCAGCTTCACGCCAATTATTTGCACCCTGATTAAATGGAGGAACAATACCCGGTGTACCAATATTATTACGGGCAATTTCCGTATTATTTATATACGCTACAAAGGCATCATCATAGTCAATATGAAAAAACAGCGAAATAATATCGGTCGGGTCTGATATTGTAAACTTTTTTCGAATGGCCACCGACATAACCACCGGTAGGCTTGTAGCATCATCACCATCACCATAACCAAATCCACTGGGTCCCTCAGCCCAGCTATTGTCGTCAAAGTTTTTTTGGCGCCAGGTGGCTGGCGGTTCGGAAGTGCCGGACCGGTACCTGCAATTATCGCCTTTATCAATCACTGTTTCCCAGTGTGTGACCTGGATTTTTTTATCTTTACCGGAAGCGAAGATCAATAAAACTTCGTTTGGATCAAGCATCACTGCCGGAAAAATCCATTTGTTTAACCGGTCCCCATCATCACTAATACCCATACCTTCCAAATTTACAGATGTTGAGCCTGAATTATACAACTCAAACCAATCCGCAAATTCACCATCTTCATCTGCTATAGTATTAGTGTTTAATGACTGTAATTCATTTATTACAACTTCCTGAGAAAATGCTAATCCCACAAGCAGAAATAGAAACAGCAAATAGTTTATTTTTAAATAATGCAATATTTTCCTTTTTTTTAACAAATATGATTACAAAACAGTTAATTGACTGTTAATTGTATCACATAAACACCTTTTTATAATTGGCAATATCATTTCTTTAAATTACGATAAATCCGTTAGATCATTACGTTAAAGATTGATTTTACAATATGTTCAAAATCCGCGTGCAATTTTAGATTTAATGTATCGTGTGATACTGTTTTATTAATATCATCTTACCTGTCGATTGATAGGCATTTAAATCTGAGCGGACATCGAATCTATAAAAATAAATGCCGCTGAGGCCATTGAAAACGACGGCGAGATTACCGTCTTTACATCATCCGATCCTGAAAAACGACTCATCATCCGGGACACCGGACCGGATCTCTCACCGGAGACCGCCGAAAACCTGTTTACACCATTTTTCAGTACAAAGAAAGACGGACAGGGAATCGGTCTGACACTGACCAGGGAGATTCTGGTCAACCACGGTTTTCGTTTTTCCCTTAAAACAGTTCGGCAAAACTGCACCGAATTCACCATTATTTTCCCCTGAAATAAAAAGGGTGGTCTCGTCATGAAACCACCCTGCTGAGAATCTATGTCAGGCGCTATTTCATCTTTATCATCTGGTTGCTGACAGATTCATCCCACGCCGTAATCTGGTAAATATATATTCCTGAAACCACGCGGCGGCCGGATTGGTCCAGCCCGTTCCAGTAAATCGAATAGTTGCCCGCGTCTTTATACTCATCCACCAGGTTGCGAACCAGCTGACCCTGAATATTGTAAATGGAGAGGCGAACATGGTCTGCTCTGTTTAGGGTAAAGTTGATATGTGTGTCCGGATTAAAGGGATTGGGTTTGTTGCTCAATTGTGTGATATTCTCACTTTTTTCTATGGCTGCGGAATCTCCGTCGTCATCATCGCCCGGCAGGACAATGCCGAATTCCTCAAGAAGTGTATTGACGGCAGCGCGGATTTCTTCGCGGGTGGCGCCTGCTTCCCGCATTTCCCGGACAGTATCTCTGATGATACGCCGCTGTTCCCGGGTCAATTGTGATTCAAAATCACGGATACCTCGTCGCTCTCCCCTGGGGAAAAAATGAAATTGCCAATCTTCCGGCAAGTCGATGCCCCAGCCGGTCAGTAGTTCAGTTACCGCTGTGTTAATATCTTCAGGACTTGTTTTATCATCAATCAGTCCGCGGACGAGCTCATGGAGTTCCGCCCGTTGAGCGTCAGTCAAGGCAACCAATACTGAATCCGGCCGCATTCCCGGTCTTTGGCCAAATGGAAATTCACCGCGTTCAGGCAGTTCAATACCCCAGCTCAAAAGCAATTCTGTGACAGCGTTGTGAATATCCTCGCGGCTAGCTTCGGCGGCGCGCATCTCTTCAATCAGCTCAGACAGTTCGGCTTGTTGCGCTTCGGTCAGTTGAACAGAAACCGGCAGCAGTGTTCCCAGGCGAGCCGGCCTTCTCCCAGGGCCGCTCCGACGGCCGCCCGGCGCCTGGGCAAAAACAATCACGGTTAGAACCAGTGTCAGGATAAAGATCAGTTTCTTCATTTTTTTACTCCTCGTTTTTTCACAAATCAACATTAAAACACTGCTTTGACAATCATATTCCATAAATAGTTAAATCAGCATGAACAATCTTTGACTTTGATGCCGGTCAATTGATAAACACGGCGCAAGACGTTGTGCACTTACTCTTATGCACGATAGATTTGCAGTTTACCTCCCACCCTTAGCCTTCTGTCAACCACTATACAATAAACATTTTACATTGGTTCAATAACGAAAACTTGATCTAAGATATTAAGCACGTATAGTTATGAACACGGATACATCTCGCTTTTATTTTGTGACGAAAATCGTTTTAAACCGCCTGAATTCTTCGTAAACTTGACAGTTGAATTTATAAATTAGACAAGCGGGGCATATGTTCAAAAAAATCTATCAAACGCATAGGATATCTCTATGGACCCTTCTGCTGACCTTCTTTTTCCTAAGGGGTCTTCTCGCCCAGACACCAAACGGCTATTACAATGCCGCCACCGGGAAGACCGGACCGGAGCTGAAAGAAGCGCTGCACAATATCATCAAGAATCATACAGAGATTTCATACAGTGCGGCATACGATGCTCTCGAAGTCACCGACCGCGACAGCAACAATTCGGCCAATGTCACCCTGTTTTACAGCGGCTGGAGTCGCAATGCCGCTCAGCAGTACAACAACGGTGCCGGCTGGAACCGGGAACATGTCTGGGCTAAATCACACGGTGATTTCGGGACGACAATGGGTGCCGGTACCGACCTTCATCATCTGCGCGCAGCGGATGTCTCTACCAATTCCGCCCGCGGCAATAAAGATTTCGATAATGGCGGTACCCGTTATATTGACGGCGACGGCGCCACCGATTGTTTTTCCGATGCAGATTCCTGGGAACCCAGGGATGCCGTTAAAGGCGATGTCGCCCGGATGATATTTTACATGGCCGTCCGCTACGAAGGCGAAAACGGCGAACCCGATCTGGAACTTGTCGACCAGGTCAAAAGTGTCGATCTGAATACAACCGGTCACGGTTATCACGGAAAGCTTTCTACATTACTGGAATGGAACACCGAGGATCCGGTCGGTAACTGGGAGCGTCGCCGCAATGATATCATTTATTACAACTATCAACACAACCGCAATCCATTCATCGATCACCCGGAATTCGTTGCCCTGATCTGGAGCGATAATCCGCCACCTTTTGCACCGTCGGATCTGACGGCATCGGATATTACTCAGACATCTCTAACCCTGATCTGGACCGACAATTCCTCCGATGAAAACGGTTTTATCATTTATAAGGACGGCGCCGGTATTGCCACTATTAATCCGGATTCGACACGGTATCCGGTCACAGGTTTGTCACCGGGCACGGATTATCATTTCACCGTCACCGCTTTCAATACCGGTGGTGAATCTGTCGGGGCATCACTGACGGTATCGACCCTTCCTGCAGATACAAATTACGCGGTTAATGACTCCATCTTTTTCTCCGAATATATCGAAGGTAGCGGTTATAATAAAGCCCTGGAAATTTTCAACGCTTCCGGTCAGCCGACCAGTCTCGAAAACATCGTTATATTGTCAACATCAAATTATGGTGATTGGAATACCGGCCATTATGAATTTCCGGAAGGAACCCTTTTAGGGGCAGGCGAAGTCTTTGTCATTATGCACAGCAGCGCCGATGGAAGCATTCATTCTCTGGCCAATGAGCTGACCAGCTCCACGGTCGTCAATTTTAACGGCAATGATGTCCGGGCGCTGGCCTATATTGCGGATGCCGAAACGACAATTATTGATATTATCGGCTTATATGAAGATCCCGATTCCAGCAGTAGCTGGCCGGTCGCCGGAGTCGATAATGCCACGGTAAATCATACCCTTATCCGCAAATCATCGGTTTTTCACGGCAACTCTGACTGGCTCAGCAGTGCCGGCACAAATACCGATGACTCGGAATGGATTGTCCTGGCGAAAGATAATTTCGATAATCTCGGCTCACACACTGTCGACGCCGTGAACACCATTGCTTCGGGTCACATCGCCGACAGTCCTGCAGATTACCGGCTTTATGCCTGTTTTCCCAACCCCTTTAATCCGGTCACCACCATCCGGTACGAAATCCGGAAAAAAACCACCGTCAATTTCAACGTTTTCGACATCCGCGGCAATCATATTACCTCCCTCGTCCGGCAGGTTCAGCAACCCGGGCTCTACTCCGTGATCTGGAATGGAAAAGACGCCTCGCAACACAATGTCCCGGGCGGTGTTTATCTCTATCAACTGCAAACCGATGACGGTTTCACTCAAACCGGAAAAATGGTTTTGATAAAATAAACGAGGATAAAATGAACATACTGGAAAAAGTCCGGTCAACCGGTCTGCTCTTTGACGGCGCAATGGGTTCAATGCTGATAGCCGGCGGAATGAAACCCGGCATGGCTTCGGAAATTATGAATATTCAGAAGCCTGATGTCGTCCTGGAAATTCACAAAGCCTACCTTGACGCCGGTTCCGATGTCATCACCACCAATACATTCGGCGGTTCACCGATCAAGATGAAATCCGCCGGTATCGGACATCTCTGTGAAAAAGTCAACACCGAAGCGGTGCGCATTGCCCGGAAGGCGATTTCTTCACACCGGTATATCGCCGGCGATATCGGGCCCATGGGTGATATGATGGAACCGCTGGGGCTGATAACACAATCACAAGCCGAAGAAAATTTCGCCCGCCAGGCTGATTATCTGAACCGTGCCGGAATAGACCTGTTCATAATAGAAACGATGTTCGATATCAATGAATCCCTGGCTGCCATCCGGGGCATTCGGTCCGTATCTGATTTACCGATCTTTGCCACCATGACTTTTGAAAAAGGACCCGCCGGTTTCGCCACAATCATGGGTAACCAGGTTACCGAAAGCATGCAAATTCTTGTAAACGCCGGAGCATCTGCAGTGGGCGCAAACTGTTCCATCGGCAGCGATCTGATGATTGACCTGGCGGCTAACATTCGAAAAAGCGTCAACGCTCCGGTCATCATCCAGCCTAATGCCGGGATTCCTGAAACCATTGACGGTCAACTGGTCTATCCCGAGTCGGCCGAAAGCTATGCAGCCAACATTCAAAAAATAAAAGACCTGGGTGTGGAGATCATTGGCGGCTGTTGCGGGACAGCTCCCAACTATATCCGGGCAATCCGGCGGATAATCACCTGAATCAACCCCATCGCAATTTAAGATATCTAATGCTTCGCTCTCCTCTTTTTTAAAGCATTGTGTGGAAAATTCAATTAACTGTAATGTTAACAAAGCATTTGAATTATCCTTTTGTATTCCTTACTTTTATTTCAGTTAGGAAAACATTAACAAAACAAAAGCAAAGCGGTCTTCTATGAAAAAAATTTTTTTATTAATGCTGATATTGACGGTGGGTGGAATAACTCAGACACTTCCGGGCCCAACTGATATTTTTCAACAGCCGCCATTCTACGGAAATACTCCGCGCCTGATCTGCTGCTCACCCGGCGATTCCGTCATTGCATTTGTCTGGAACAAATCCGGCTATCCCAATGGCGATATCTGGCTGGCAGACATCCCCTCGGGACGTCTGCGGCAACTGACCCATTATAACGACGACCCAACCGATTTCAGAATTGAGGAGCTTCATTGGTTCCCCGATCAGGAGCGTCTGGTTTTTCTCTGGAAAGGCGATATTTACAGTATCCGTCCGGCCAGGCAGGAAAATCCGACAGCCCTGACAATGACTCCCTCGCAAGAAATACTGCTCCGGGTTTCGCCCAGGGGTCGCTATATCTCTTTTATACGGGACAATACCCTGCGTCTGTTGGATATCCGGAAAAGCCGGGAAATAGAACTCTCTAAATTAATGGCGGCCGACTGGACTAACATCAATCATTACTGCCAGGCAGGCAAGTATTCACCATACTACTGGTCGCCTGACGAATCGGCCCTGATTATTCCCTCCTGGAACGGCATGTTTGCCGGGGAATTACTCTATTTCGATCTGATCAACCACGAAACCCGAATCATTTCCCTGTCCGAAAAAGACAGCCTGATGATTCGCGACATTGCCTGGATACAGAGTGGTAAAAAGCTGGCAATTGATTGTCTGAGCGCCGACCTGAAAACCCACCATATTCTGCTTGCAGACCCGGATTTGCAACGTATTGACACATTATATACTCAAGCCAGCCCTCTCTGGGTAAGCAATTTCGGCGGCAAAATCCACTGGCTGAAATCCAGTGAAAAACTGCTGTTCGGGGACATTCAGAACGGCTACCGGCATATTTTTACAGTAGGCCTCGATCACAAAACCCCTATCTCCATTACCCGCGGCAAATGGGATGTTTTCGACTATACTGTCAATCCGGCGAAGGATCAGGTTTATTTTTCCGCCAACAAAGATAATCATTATGAGAAACATATCTATACAATCGATCCGAAATCCGAAAAAGTGCTGAATGTGTCATATATTCACGGTTCCCATGACTTCGTACTGTCGGCAACCGGCAATTATGTTGTTGATATTTATTCGACAACAGACACTCCGCCCCAGCTTTACCTGATCCGTACGTTCCCGGTCAGCAAGGCCAGGCTTTTTCTAAAATCCGACACCCGGATTCCCAACGCCGGACACCTGAAAGCCACACTGGAAAAAACAATCGTTAATCCGGTCAACGGACGAAATTTCACCTACCGTCTATGGTATCCGGCCCGCCAGTTGAGCGCTGATAAATTTCCCCTGATTCTTTTTCTGAACAATCCCGAGGGTCCGGTTGCCGATCTGCATGAATGGCAAATGAGCAATCTCATCAGTCAGTGGTTCAGCAATAAGGAATATGTGATTGCAGAGATCGGCTTTCCCGATCTCGAACAGGTTCCATACATAAGTGGTTCAACGGATTCAATTCCGCCCTGGCAGGTTCAGTTGCAGATTGTCAATATCGTTCTTGATGAGCTTGCGCAACAGGAATTCATCGATATGACCCGGATCGGCATTACCGGCTTCGGATACAACGGGTACCTGAGTATAGGCGCCATGTTAAGCCAACCGGAAACCTTCAGCGCCTGTGTGTCTATTGCACTGAACAATCGCTGGGAAACCGGCTGCGATCTTTATCAACAGATACTGTATCAGGAAATGGCCAGACGGAAGCTTGGAATCGACCTGAATTCGGCAGACATTGCCACACGGTTGCGAGGTAAATTACTTCTGATTTACAGTGATAACGATTTGCTTGCGCCACTGATGAACAGCGAGGAGCTAATCCACAAAATGGTGAACGCCCAGAAACGCATCGATTTTATCCATTATCCCTGGGAACATACGGTCATCCAGTCTGATCAGACGTATATCGATCTCTTCAATAAAATGCTGGAATATTTCGACCGCTTTCTGTAGAACTTCGGCGGTTATCCAAAAGAGAAAGTCTAATTCGGCAGACTGCTTTTGGGAGGTGGTTGGAAACCGAAGGGTATATCGGAATTCTGATCGGGCAGCTTGATCTCGCCGAATTTTTCTTCGAACTTCCGAATATTGTCCTTCAACGTATACAATAGGGTCTTCGCATGAATCGGGGTCATGATCACGCGGCTTTGAACAACTGCCTTGGGTGTTCCCGGCATAATGCGCGCAAAATCAATCACAAACTCTGCACCGGAATGAGATATGACGGTAAAATTGCTGTAATTCCCTTCGGCTTTGCTTTCGGGTAACTCTATTTTTAATTGCTTGGTAGGATTTTTATTTTCCATCAGTACCGCTCTCAATCTTAATTAATCATCGTCGTTTTTAGAACTATCATCGTAATCTTCGTCAAACTCATCCTCTTCCAAAACCTCGGGGTCAATTATATCCCAGGCATCCTCTTCAATATCGATGTCGTCATGCAGACCTTCTTTCAGTTCGATATCATCCTCAAACTCATCCCAGACTTCTTTACGCTTCTCGAATTTTGCGGGATCGATGTCGGGTTCATCATAATCCTCACGTTCGTCTTTCAGAATTTCGTCACCGTAAAGACTCATATCGAAAAAATCAATATCGTCGACAACATCGTTGTAAACCAGAAGTTCGAGAAAATCGATGTACTTCGGATCACGCAGTTTTGTTTTACAGTTTTTACAGACCAGGGCCTTCCGCAGATCCTCTTCTTTCAGCGAGGCTCCACATTCGGGACAAACCAAATCTTCCATGGGGACTCCTATTAATTAGCGGCCGTAAATATAAAGCGATATGCATACCACGTCAAGAAAAATTTTCATTATTTTTCAGCAGACATATAGCTGAATATCAGACCCTGCGATTAGTTCCCGGAATTTTGCAACAGCCGCAGCATATAGCGGTAGGATGCTTCGATGGGATCATCATTCTTTTTGGATATCTGAATGTTATAAAAATAATCCGAAATATCCGAGCGAAAGCCAAAACGCATTGCCGCTCCGCTTTTCAAAACCGCCGCGGCCGTATAGGGATGAAAATCCGGACTTAAATCCATGGCAGCCGAAAAACGGTAACTGAATAGTTGTCGATTGACATCATCATTCAGCAGGGGTTGTTTCTGCAGATTGTCCGTTGCAGGCAGCGCAATGACCTCGTTCGATTTGGCATCATTCAGCAAACCGGGATTTGCATCGTTAATCAAACAGCAGGTTCTGATTTTTTCATCTTTTAAAACCGGAGCGAAAACGCGATAGGCAATTGTTTGCGGTTGTTTATCAATCGGAAAGGCCAGCAGAACAGCCGGTTCATTGTTCACCGGGCCGACTGGTTTCCCCGGCCGGCAATCGCGCAATATCTTTTTTAATAATCGCTTCGATACAATCATTTATTTTCTTTATTCCTCTACGACTTTCGGTGTCAGGAATTTATTATATAAAAACAGGCCGATAATCGTGAGAACACCAATCATGGAAAAAATCAGCCAGAGGGTCCGTGGTTGATGCATATAATCAACAAAATGGACATATAACTTCGCACCCACAATAGCGCCGATCGATGAGCCAATCACTCCGTACAGGAAAATATAACCCATGAACGTTGCCAGGCGTTCTTTCGGGGCTGTCTGACCAATATAGCTGATAAATTTCGGGTGAGCGGTCATTTCACCGATGGAGAAAATGACAATCCCGGCGATGAAGACCCAGATGCTCGTATTGATTGCCAGAATAGCCATACCCAGTGTTCCCAATCCGATAGCCACCATCATGGTCGGCAATGCTTTGGTGTTTTTCACGATCATTGAAATAAAAATCTGCAGAATGATAATCGTCAGCGCATTGATCACCGTGACATGCTCAATATCAAAATGCCATTCGTAACCGATTCCCAGAAACCTAAGAATCCGGTTGACCGAGTGATCGAGACTGCCGGCATCCACATAATCATTCACATACCAGAGCACCGAATCAAACATCTGGAAATAGAGCACCCAAAATCCGGAATAAATGCAAATTAATAACAGAAATTTAAAATAGTCAGTAAATTTTTCCGGGTCTTCAGCATCAATTTTGAAAAGCGAAAATATCGTCAGAAAAATTACCGAAGACACAATCCGGACATAAAGGGTCAACCCGGGTAGTGCCCAGAGCACCAGGCCGCCGACAACCAGCAGGGCAATCACCGCCCGGGTTTGGGTACAGGTTTTGAAAAGACCACATTTGGCTTTAACATTCATAATGAAAAAGCTGCCCAGCACCAGCAGCATGAGATATAACGGGAAAAAGGAATCCCTGACCCCGCATAGATAAATGGACACCAAAACCAGAACAGCGGCAATACCGTAAATCAAGCGGGCTTGCCGGAGAGCCTGCCGTGCTTTCAGAAAGAGGAGCACCAGCGGGCTGTAAATAATCTCAAAGGCGTTGGCAATGGTCTGCAGGAGATCGGTCTCGTCCTCTTTTTTCTTCTCGTGCATCGGGGGCTCTTTGTAGAAGAAAATGGTTGGGATCAGCATGATACCGGTCCCAATGGCCGAAGCGATAATGACCCAGCGCCAACTGGGATCGGCGGATTTCAGAAATGGCACCAGGAACATAGGAAACAGGAAGGCTCCCAGATTGATACTCCAATAGTAAATACCAAACCCAAGGGTGGAATTGGATTTATCCGTTACACGGGCTATTGTTCCGGAAATAACTGGCTTAAAGGTACCCGCACCCAGCGCCATGAGACAGAGGGCCAGGAAAACGGCGGAATAGCTTGTCATCTGGCTGGTAATCAGATAACCGGTTCCCAGCAGCGTAAAGGCTACTGTCAGCGCCCGGCGGTAACCGAACCGGTCTGCAAGCGCACCGGAAATAATCGGTAGAAAATACAGGATTGGCTGGATCGTGCCCTTGATCAACCCGACACCCTCCTTGGTAAAACCGAGTTTCTCCGTCATATAAACCGACAGAATGCTCATCATGCCATAATAAGAGCCGCGCTCAAAAAATTCCATCGTGACGGCCAGCCAGTAAGTCGCCGGGAATGATTGAAACAAACCTTTTTTCTTCTTTGTCATATAATTAACCCTGAATAAGTTGTTATTGGAAGGAAAAATAAGATTTTCATTATTAAATCCAAAACCTTTATTCACGAATTCAAGAAAGGCATGGGGTGAAGAGAAACTTCAAATCGGTAGAGCTGAACGTAGAGGTCACAGGGCGCCGTACCGGGTTTAATCTCTCAACGACAAAAAAAGCCCCCGGATGTAACCAGGGGCTTGATGTATGGAAACCCCGACTGAATCGGGGGCAACCAGGTAAATATTACCGCAGAAAAACGACTTTCTGAGTGTTGCTGAACCCGGTGCTGCTGCTGACCTGCATGAAGTAAATACCGGTGGAAAGCAGACGATTATTCATATCCCGGCCGTTCCAGGTAAGGCTGTGCAAGCCGGGCTGGTAGGTGGTATTGGTAAGTGTATTGAGCAGATTGCCCAGCAGATC
>QNCV01000038.1 GCA_003645845.1 Fidelibacterota bacterium
AGGACAAAGTGAATAAGGGAATACGGTGCCAGCTCAAGAGAAGTCAAATTCATTGCCGATTGCAAAATATTCTATCATGAACTTTCCATCGGGAATCCTTCGTGACCTTCGGATCTAATTTCCAATTTCTAATTTCATCTCCAATTGCCTGTCACACCAGCCGAAAAATCTAAAATCTCAAATCTACAATCTCATATTATCAGAATACGGTATCGCCTTCGTCAAAATCCATGTCGTTTTCACCGTTTTTACGATCCTGGTCGTTTTTATAATTGTTGATGTTGTACGTTAATGTTAAGGATATCATCCGTGCGGCGCGCTGCATTTCAAAATTGGAGTAAAATCCGGGTCCTTCCGATGTGAATTCACGGCGACCGGTTCCAAAAATATCCATCAACTGAATAGTCGCGGACAGTTTTCGGTCATAGAAATCCTGTTTAATTGCAGCATTGGTGAAGAAATTTCCCTCGGTTCGTCCCTGAGCATTTACACTGGGGCTTCTATATATTCCACTCAACTGAATTCGTGTTGATCTACCAAGTCGAAATGTATTATTTACGCGAGTACTCCAGTTAAAACTACCTTCATCAAATGACTGTCCGTAAAGATTGCCTTCAACCCGATAATCATAGATATTGCCCATAATGTTTAGATTCCACCATTTTGTCGGAAACAAAGCAAGCATAAGTTCGGTCCCCAGGGCATAATCCTGCCCGACGTTTTCGAAAGTCATCAGGAAAATATCCTTTTCATAAACCGTGCGTATTCGTTCGACTTTATTATGTGTAACCCGATAATAGGCTTCAAGTGAAAGAAGAGATTTGCCGATAGTTTTCTGATACCCGGCCTCATAAGAATCGATGTATTGGGGTTTTAAACCTGGATTTCCACGCCGGACATTATAGGCGTCCATCCAAGTCAGAAACGGTTCCAACTGCCATCCCCGTGCACGATAAATACGCCTGGTATAACTGGCCATTAATTGCTGACCATTGCTCATTTGATAGGATGTGTGAAAAGTTGGGTAAATGTTCCAACGGTCAATTGTAAATTCTTCATCCTCTCCAATAAGTTTGATTAAACGGTATGTATATTCTCCACGTAAACCGACTTGAAATTCTAATGACGAAACGTTGCCGGCGTAAATTAAATAGCTGGATTGAATCAAGTCCGTATAATCGGTTGTATGGCTGAAGGAATCCTGGAGTACATAGGTATTAGACTGTGCATTCCAGTTTGACATACTGTTTTTATCATCGGATAGCATGTATCGTGACTGATATCCGGCTTCTATCCTGTCATCTTCATTAACGGGAAGAACGTAATCAACTTTGAATTCACTCCGGGTTCTTGGCCCGGATTCGGTCGAGATTTGGCCTGAAGTCTTACTCCCCAATTCATCCAGGAGCTCGTTTAATGATTCTTCATCGCCTTCACGTTTATCGAAGTTAATCTGGCTACTGATCTCATGGCCTTCTTTTGGAAATGTATGCCGGTAATCAAGATTGATCGAGTAATAGTCACCACCCCGGCTGAAATTGCTGATGCTTGTGTAATAGGTTGTTGAGTCATCCTGTGAAGACCATTGTTTATAATCCCTTTCAAAGTCTCTATTCCTGTGCCGTGAACCGTAGCGCACACTAAATCGCAACAAATCGGCTGGGGTCAGGTCAATATCAATTCCACCTCTGAAACCTCCGGAGGGGCCGCCCCACTCCACGTTGCCGCCGGCGTTAATATAGGAAGTATCATTATTAATCGATGTCCATGATTCCGAATGCATACTACCAGGCATTATACGTTTATTGTAGTCGGCACCGAAGTAAATATTCGTATGACTACGTTTCCAACTGAGCAGAAAATCACCACCATAGCTGCCATAATTACCGGCATTTACATTAATAAGTCCCGTAACGCCACTTTGCTTATGCTTTTTTGTGATAACGTTGATAATTCCCGCCACACCGTCAGGGTCATATTTAGCTGACGGATTTGTGACAATTTCGATATTTTCAATGGTACTGGCCGGAATTGTCTGTAAGGCGTCATTGGCATCCAGAATGGACGGCCGGCCGTCAATCAATAAAGTAAAACTGTCGCTCCCGCGCAGGCTGACATTGCCCTCTATGTCAACACTTACAGACGGAACATTTTCAAGAACATCCACGGCGGTTCCGGAAATGGAGGTAAATTGCTTGCTGACGTTTATAACCTTTTTATCTATTTGAAATTCAATAATCGGTTTTTCACCCAGTACTTCCACACTGCCCATTGCAAGGACATCGGGGGTGATTTCGATCCGGCCGAGATCAAGCTCTATTTGATTTGGTCGAATCCGCAAACTGTCTATAGTAAAGGCCTTAAAGCCAATAAATTTAATTTCCAGCAGGTACAAGCCGACCTGCAGATCGGTTAATGAAAAAAAACCGTTGGAATCGGTAATCGTTCCGGTGGCCTGTTCGTTAGTACGCCGTCTGTACAAAACAACATTTGCATATTCCACCGGTTTACTGTTTTTAGCGTCATACACAAATCCTTTGATCGAGCCTTTTGGCATCGGATTGCGGCGGGGACTTTGCTGGGCGTATGATGGGATGATTGTTAGGATTACAAAGATTGCAATTACTGAAATTAAACAGAATCGGGAAAAATTATTCATATTAAATCCTTTCAGGTCAAAGTTAAGCTCAGACGTGTTAGAAAATCACACGGGCGTAAATCTAATAAAAATCATGTTACATAAACAGGCATTTTGTTGTACGCACCAGTGCTTAGATACATTAAAATTAAAAAGGTTAAAATTGTAGCATTACATTTTATTTCCAAACCAAATAAATTGTTAGAAAATTTTATCAAAATTTGTTAGTTTTGTGACATTACTAATGAGTTGATCTTGAAAAATCAAAAAATTTCGAACAAAGACAATAACAGAAACCTGGAGAAATGGATGAGTGAGAATAACGGAAAAATATCTTTCAGTGTAATTCTGTATTTCAATGAAAATCATTACCTTGAGCCGAAGCATTTTTCCAAACTATTGGATTCGGTCATTAATCAGGGAATCGCAATCAATGAAATTGTTATATTGAATCAAAATGCGGATAATATTCCGATATTTGATTTTAAATCCTGCCGCTATGGGATCATTAATTGCGGAGAAACAAATCCGGCCGAAGCTTTGAATCAGGCTATCCGAAATGCTACGGGAAATTACATTGTTTACATTGACAATCGCGATGCCGATATTGAGTTAAAACGTTCTTATCTCGAGACCGTTGAAATCGCCATTGAAAAATATCCGGAACTGGGAATGTTGTATGCCGATTACGACCTGATTGAAAATGACAAGCGCAAGGAAATTCGTCTGTTAAAACATCATCATGGTCGTTTGCGGGATACTCAGGATTATGGTCGGGTATTTACATTTTCGAAGAAGGCGCTGGCGAATTGCGGGTATTTTGACGAATCGGTTAAATATAAATTTATGTATGATATCCGGCTAAAACTATCGCAGAAAAATGACATTGTACACATTTCAAATAGACATGCCGGTTGTCTGTACAGCGTTGTTGCTCAGGGAAAAGAGCACAATGTGTTTGACTATTTGCTGGCGGGAAAAGAAATACAGTTGGAAGCCGAACGGGTTCTGACCGAACATTTAAAGCGGATTGACGCCTATCTGAAGCCCGGATATAATTATCACAAACGACCTGATATCAGCAAATCTTACCAATATAAAGCCTCGGTTGTGATTCCGGTAAATAACCGACCGGAATTCATTGAATCGGCCTTAAACTCGGTCTTTAACCAGACGGTAAAGGACATTGAGATTATCGTTGTGGTGAATGGCGGTATTCAGGACCCGACTGTCAAAGAGGTCAATAAATATTTGCCCGGTGGCAGTCGGTTTGATGACAGTAAACCTCCTGTTCAACTGGTTGTATCGGATATAAACAATATCGGTTTGTCAATTAATATGGGTATTAAACAGGCGGCGGGAGAGTATTACATTCAACTGGACAGTGACGACCGATTAAAACCTGACGCGGTTGAAAAAGTCATAGCAATGTTTGATTCTGACCCGAGCATCGGTATAGTTATCGGTTCCTATGAGGTCTGGGAGAAAAAGGATTCCGGTGAGTTTGTCAGGATGGAAGAAATTCCGGTAGTTACCCATGATGAATGGACCGATGATAACGGACGAAACAATCTGCTGCATATCAATGGCGCAGGAGCTCCCCGTTGTATACCGATCAGCATCATTAAAGAGATGGGATATTTCGGCATCAATGATGAACCCTATGCGCGAAATTATGGAGAAGATTACGATATGGTTCTGAAAATCAGTGAAAAGTACAAGGTAGGGCGCATTTACGAACCGATATACGAAGTGGTTCGTCATTCGGGCGGTACGGATCACAGTATTGACCAGGAAACAATTGATCGCAACGATGAGGCCAAAGATTACATGCGTCTCCTGGCTGTTCAGCGGAGAATTCAACTTGGTATGAAGCAATAGGATATACACGTAACAAATGAGACAGATGTTTGTTGAGAATTCGATTTATCCGGTTTTTATTTGCAAACAAGAGGAATAAGAAATAAACTATTTCATTATAAATCTTTACCGGGATATTAACTGAAAGTGAGGAAAATGCGAGATTTTTTATTGATCGGAGTTGACGGTGGTGCAACCAAAGTGAATTGCTGGTCTGTAAAAGTTGATGAAAACGGAAAATTCAGTCTGGGTGATACAAATGTGGTTCATTCTTATAGTGAATATTCAGAATTCGATCCGGAATTTGTTCCCGTAGAATTGAATATCCAGTTGGCCGAACGTGCAAACGGTTCAATCAATCTGCTTGAGTCTGAAAAGCGACAGGCCGTAGCCTATACAAAAGCATGTGCAGATGCAATCATTGAAGTCGTCCGGCGTGAACATCGGCATCGTATTTTGGTGGGAATCGGAATGCCCGGTCTCAAGACCGCCGATCAGAGGGGAATATCGGCCATGGCGAATGGCCCGCGGCAAACTAACTATGCTGAAAATATTGAGAAAGAGCTTACTAATGCGGGCTTAGAATTAGTTGCACCGATTGGTCATATCGGTAGCGATGCTTTTTATTGTGGCCTGGGTGAAGAGTATGCCTTAGCGGGTCAATTCAGGGACGTCAGGAATTCCTATTACCTGGGAGGCGGAACCGGAGCGGCCGACGCATTAAAATTACAGGGAAAATTAATTTCACTGGATGATATCAGCGGATGGTTTTTAAAAACCTGGGAAATGAAATGTCCGGAAGGTCGATCTCTTGAAACCTATGTGGCATCCAGGGGAATTCAAAGCCTCTTTGGCGAACTGTCCGGAAAAACACTGGCTGGACTTAATTCCCGGGAAATATACCCACCTCAGATAAAAGCAATGGCATTGCAGGGAAATCAAGCAGCCCGGACTACTTTTGAAAAAGTTGCCAAATATCTGGCGTTACTGCTTTATGAGCGGATTACCACACTCTATGCAGGCTGGCAGGGATTTTTTGATTTCGTTAATCCAAACCGTCCCGCTCCGGAACCGGAACACCGGTATTTGGGAACATTGCTGGATAGAATCATCATTGGGCAACGCCTGGGTGACATATTCAGGGAATCCGAAAAGGACCCGATTCTATGGCAACCGTTTATTCAATCTTTGAATATACTGATTTGTGAGTCCTCAGTTCTTGATGATGATGCTAAAAGCCACTATTGCGATGGTGGACATTTTGATTTCAACCGGATTGGTTATTCAAATTTAAGAGAGGCACCGGCTTTGGGTGCAGGGATTGATGCTTATTTGAATTATAAGGAGTGACAGTGATGCTTACACCTAATGTTATTCCCTCCAAAGAACCGGAACTAAGGGTCGGGATTGTTCTTCCGGAAGACAAATTGACAAAGATTGAAATAGTGACACCGGATTCACCTGATTACCAGTTACAATCTGATGAAAAAAATCCTGAACTTTTGAGTGGCGATGCCAGCCTCAGATTTGAAATTATTAATGATCAGATTGCGGCATTCATTAATGATCAGACGACATTAGCGGCCAATCGGTGGGTTGTAAAACCTCTTCAATCCTTCAGAAAAATTACAAATAAATCGGGTCTTAAAGTCAAAAGCGTAATAGCCGGACGAGGATTTCACTGGAAAAAAAATATTGATGTGTATCTACCCGGATCTGTTGATATTCGAATCGTTGACGGCGTTTTGCTTTTAACAAATGTGGTTCCGATTGAACAGTACCTGATGTGCGTGGCAACGTCCGAAATGGGGGCGGCATGCCCTCCGGCTCTCATCGAATCCCAGACGATTGTGGCGCGTTCCTGGATGCTGGCAAATGTGGAGATGAAGCACCGCAATCTGGATCTGGATGTGTGCAACGATGATTGCTGTCAGCGTTATCAGGGAACGACATTTCTCAGCGAAGATGCCGTGCAGGGTACTATGAATACTTACGGCAAAGTCTTAATTTATAATGATAAAATTTGCGATGCCCGCTACTACAAAAGTTGTGGAGGCATTACCGAAACCTTCGAAAATGTATTTGGTGGGGAGCCGGTGAATTACCTTCAACCCGTTGTTGATGCTCCCGGAAATTTTCAACATAGTGCTTTGCCGTTGGATTCCGAAGAAAGCGTCAAAAGATGGATTGACGATGTGCCCGACACTTTCTGCAGTCCCCATACCATTCCGGAAAATGACCTGACTAAATACCTGGGAAGTGTGGATGAGGAGGGCAAATATTTTCGCTGGAATTTCAGATATACCCAAAAAGAAATCACAGCGCTGTTGAATTTTAAACTAAATTTAAATGCGAAGGAAATTCTGGCTCTTGAGCCGATTCACCGGGGTTTTTCGGGGAGAATAACCAAAATAAGAATTGTCTACAAGAATTCTTCGAATGAAAGAAAATCCGTGATCGTGTCAGATCAGTATAATATCCGTCAGGCTTTGCACGACCTGTTTTTATACAGTTCTGCGTTTGTCGTCAATGTCGAATACGGAAGTGGTGATGCTCCGAAAGCCTTTAATTTAAAAGGCGCCGGCTGGGGACACGGTGTCGGCTATTGCCAGATCGGCGCTTTGGGAATGGCGTTAAAAGGATATTCCACCGAAGATATCGTGCTGCATTACTATCCAGGTTCTCAACTGAAAAAAATCTATTAATCGGGAAATACTATGTCAAAATCAGTTAGGAAAACAGAAAATCGTTCCGGCTGGTGGTGGATACCATCGCTTTATTTTGCCGAAGGAATACCATACATCATTGTGATGTTCGTTGCCAGTGATATGTATAAAACTCTCGGGGTATCAAATGCAAAATTTGCGTTTTGGACCAGTTTGCTTTATCTGGCATGGGTTGTCAAGCCGCTCTGGAGTCCATTCGTTGATATATATTCATCCAAGCGAAAATGGGTCATAGTGATGCAGATGGTATTGGCCGGAGCGTTTCTCGGAGTTTCATTGGCACTGCATACACCGCTCTGGTTCCCATTATCACTGCTTTTCCTCTGGATTATGGCATTCTCTTCAGCGACGCATGACATTGCCGCGGACGGTTTATATATGCTGGCTCTGAATGATCATGATCAGGCTTTTTTCACGGGAATCCGGAGCACATTCTACCGGATTGCAATGATTGCCGGTCTGGGGCTGCTGGTGATGCTTACCGGAGTAATTCTGCAACATACCGGGCTTGAACCACTGAGATTAAATATAGAAGCCGTGCCCCGGTCAGAAATTTCAGAACCTATTAATCCCGAACAAATTGTTGTCGAACAATCTTCCGAAACGCCACAGATTCTTGTCTTTCCGAGTGATATAAAAGTGCCACTATATAATAAAAATGATTTATATCCCTGCGATTCGACCAATATTTATTTTGTTCTTTCTGCACCCCCGCCGGAAAATGAATCAATTCAAATGACTTTCGGACAGAAAAAGGGCAGTAAGGATATTTACCTGGCAACTTCAGGGGCATTCAAATTTACAAAGGAAAACTGGAATGTGCCGCAGAAGGCCACACTGAAGGTAAAACATAATCTGAAGAACAGAACGTCTACCCGGTTTGAAGCTCAGGCCGGTGATGTCCCGTTTGCCTGGTCAATGTCAATTGGTTTTCTGGGGCTGCTTTTTATATTATTTGCGTTCTATCATAAACATATGCTTCCGAAACCTGTTGAGGATCAAGATGAAAAGAAAGAGAAAGAGCATGATTCTTATTTGGAAGTATTTGCATCCTTCTTCCGTAAAAAGGAGATTGTCGCCTCCGTGGCATTTTTACTTTTGTACCGTTTTTCGGAATCTCAATTAACCAAAATGGCTTCGCCATTTCTTCTGGATGCCCGTGAAAACGGTGGTCTGGCATTATCGCTAACGGAGAAGGGTTTTGCCTATGGCACCATCGGGTTAATATCGCTTTTAACCGGTGGTATACTCGGTGGCATTATTGCATCCCGTGACGGTTTGAAAAAGTGGATCTGGTGGTTTGCCATTTCAATCAATATACCGAATGCTGTCTATATATTTCTGTCGTATGCGATGCCTGACAACCGGGCGTTGATTTATAGCTGTATTGCTATTGAACAATTAGGATACGGTTTCGGATTCACTGGTTATATGCTTTACATGTTGTATATTGCTGGCCAGGGCAAGCATAAAACCGCCCATTATGCGATTGCAACCGGCTTTATGGCGTTGGGGATGATGATCCCCGGAATGATCAGCGGTGCGATGCAGGAATTACTGGGCTATCAGCATTTCTTCATCTATGTAATCATTTGCACGATCCCGAGTTTTCTGGCATTGACATTTATAAAAGTCGATCCGAATTTCGGGAAGAGAAGCGAGTTAAAAACATCTACATAATCAGCTCAATAAAAAGGGAATAGCATTGAACAGCGGTATTCAATTTATTGATATAATCGTCATTTGCCTGTATTTGATAATAGTTGCAATCATCGGCAGCTTTTCAGGTGGAAAACAGCGATCGGTAAAGGACTATTTTCTGGGGGGAGAGAATGTTCCCTGGTGGGCGGTTGCTTTTGCCATCGTTGCCGCTGAAACAAGCACATTAACCTTTATCAGCATTCCCGGTCTGGCGTATATTGCCAATCTCAATTTTCTGCAGGTGACCCTGGGGTATCTGATTGGACGGATTGTTGTCAGTTTTTTATTTCTGCCGGCATACAAGAAAGGTGAACTCAGTACCGCTTATGCGCTATTGGAAAACCGCTTTGGTCAGACGACTCGGCGATATGCATCTATCGTTTTTCTGTTTACCCGCGTAGCTGCAGATGGCGTGAGACTATTCGCAACATCAATTCCGCTGGCGCTGATTTTCCGATCTGTCTCATTGTTTGAAGGGTTCAGCACGGTTCAGATTTATGCGTTTTCAATTGTCATTATAACAATTGTAACGTTGATATATACCTACACCGGAGGAGTGAAAGGAATTATCTGGGTCGATGTGCTTCAAATGGCGATTTATATCGGTGGTGCGCTGCTGGCATTGATTATTTTATTCCAAAAAGTTCCGGACGGACTTGCGGCGGTCAATAGATTCAGTGACGGCATCGATAAATTTTCCCTGGTTAATTTAAAGTTTAAAGGATTTTTTTCCGAACCCTACACGCTTTTCGGAAGCCTGATAGGGGGCTGCTTACTATCGATGGCATCTCACGGAACAGATCAGTTAATTGTGCAGCGATTATTGACGACAAAAACATTGAAGGACAGTCAGAAAGCACTAATTACCAGTGGTATCATTGTGATTATTCAGTTTGCACTGTTCCTATTTGTCGGCCTGATGCTGTTTGCATTTTTCAAGGGCGCACCCATCGGTGGTGAATCAACCCCATTTACAAAACCGGATGAGATATTTCCCTATTTTATCATCTATTATCTGCCTACGGGAATCCGCGGATTGATCATAGCCGGTCTTTTTGCCGCGGCGATGTCCACACTTGCCGGATCAATGAGTTCCCTTTCATCATCCACAATGATTGACCTTTACCAACCGATTTTCGGAAAAGGCAATAGTGACGAGAAAGATTTAAATGTGTCCAGACTGTTAACAATATTCTGGGGAATCGTTCTGACTGTTGTGGCATTTTTATTTATCAGGGTTCTTCAATCTGTCGTGGAAATTGCTTTGGGGATTTCTTCTATCACTTATGGTGGATTGCTTGGGACATTTTTGCTGGGAGTTCTGTTCAGGAAGACCAACCAAACATCAGCGCTCTGGGGTTTTTCCGCCGGAATATTAGGAATGATTTTACTGGTTATCGTTCCGTTTATTTTTGGGATAAAACCGATTGTCCATTGGACCTGGTATGTTCTGATAGGGGCGAGTGTGACGATAATTGTCGGCAATTTTGTTAATTATGTTCAAAAACGCGAATAGAGCCTTCTTATTTCTTATATTGCCGCTATTTGTCTGGGCGGCAGATAATTCCTGGCATCATTCAAAAATCATTCAATATCACGCCAAACAAGCTGACTCGAACCGTGTGGTGGTTGGGCTGGATTTACTGTCTCAAACCGACTTTCGTCTTATAAAGAAGAAGAGGGTGGCCATTGTTTGTAATACCGGTAGTCTGAACGGTTCCGGTGTGCATATTCTTGATATTATTGAAAATCGAAATGAGTTTGAATTAGTTTCCATTATTCAAATATCCGAAAAAAGGTTTAATACCGAATCATCCGGGATGAATTTCATTCAATCCGACTCTATGGAAAATATTTTACATATTTTTATTACTCCGGCCAATCCTCAGATCATGGAAAACGATCTGAATAAAGCCAATCTGATTCTCTTTGATTTACAGTCGATTGGAATCCGGTTTGATATCAACTATGATGTATTGTTGTCTTTGATGAATTTAAGCAGCAAAACCGGAATCCCGCTGTTGATTCTCGACCGTCCCAATCCTCTGACAGCAACTATAATGGAAGGTCCGACCGCGAACTCAAAGGGATTGCAAACAGGTGTAAAAATACCCTGGCGCTACGGGATGACCTTCGGCGAACTGGCGCTTTTAATCAATGAGGAGGGGTGGCTGGCTTCGCAGAAGTATGCGAATCTTTACCTGGTTCCAATGTTTCATTACTCCCGGTCGGATTGGTTCGATGAGACCGGCCTGCCCTGGTCAATTCCGTTGAATGATATCTATACTATCGGGATATTACTAAAGTACTGTTCCACCTGTTTTTTCCAATATGCAAATGTCAGTAACGGAATGGGGAGTCTGTTTCAATATGAAGTGGGTGGTGCACCCTGGATTAGTGGGCATGTTGTGAAAGACAGGCTGAATCAGTTAAGTGAACCCTGGGTAGAATTCAGCCTGGTGACATTCGTACCGGGTTCGCGGAGTACGGTTTTGAGATCAGAATACTATATAGGTGAAGAGTGCAGCGGTATCCGTATCAATATCACTGATAGAAATCTATATCGCACCAGTACCGTTGGAACACATTTACTGGGAATCATTGCACAAATGTATTCCCGCCATTTTCGATGGGAGGATACTCAGGCAATCGATGAACTTTTCGGCGATGATTCATTCCGGACGACTGTTGATACCGGAGCGGAAATACGACGTCTGTATCCGGTCTGGGTGGCGGACCTAACGAGTTTTCAGAAAATTCGTCAGAAATATTTGCTATATTCTAATGAATAAAAAATATTTTGTTTTTCTGAATATTTTTCACTTATATTCAAAAGCCAGTGTGAAAAAGAGATGTAGATGTATTTTGATTTCATACTGAAGAGATGAGGGTAGTGTGAATCAGGCAAAAAGCCTTAGCACCAAGAAAATCTGTTAAAGAAACAAAAGGAGAAGAAACATGAGATTTTTTATGTTTGTGTCCTTGGTACTCGTTTTATCGATGGGTATCCTGATGGCTGGCGGTATTGTGACAAATACCAACCAGAGCGCCGCGTATATGCGGACATTGAACCGGAATGCGTCAACCGATGTCGACGCTGTTTATTTCAACCCGGCAGGTTTGACTGCGCTGGAGGATGGTCTGCATCTTTCATTGAGCAATCAATCGATTTGGCAGACAAAGACAGTTGATAACGATTATGCAAACTTATCAAATAATGAATTTGTTGGTGATGTTGTGATACCGTTATTTCCTAATCTATATATTGCCTACAAATCCGGGAAATTAGCACTATCTGCCGGTTTTGAGCCGATTGGCGGTGGTGGTAGCGCTGTTTTTGAAGATGGTTTACCTTCCTTTGAAATACCTGTTTCTAATCTTAAAACATCATTAGGTGTTTCTGATTATCGCTTTGATACCAAATTTGAGGGATCTTCTATTTACTTCGGTGGGCAAGCCGGCATATCCTATGCAATCAACAATATGATTTCTGTTGGTGTAGGCGCCAGATATGTAATGGCCAGTAACAGTTATTTAGGGCATATGAAAGATATTATGGTAAACTCTGCCGCAGGTTGGACAACTCCCGGCCAGTATTTAACCGGTGTTGCAACAACTTTATCAAATACAGCGGCAACTTTACAGCCGATTATTGATGGTGGTGCCGGAAGCATGACTTTAGCTCAATTACAGGGAGCTGGTCAGCTGTCTACCGAGCAGGTAGCTCAATTAGAAGGTGGGCTTCAGTCAATTGGTGTAGATCCAACTGGATTGACCGCTGCACAGGTACAGGGTGCTTATTCAACTGCTGCTACAACATATTCAGATCAGGTTCCGTATGTTGAAGCTGCCACTCAGGATGTCAAAGTTGATGCCAAGCAGACCGGCAGCGGAATTTCTCCTGTCGTAAGTCTTTTTCTGACTCCCGGTGAAAATTTAGGTATCGCCATGCGTTACGAAATCAAAACACCCTTAGAATTGGAAAATGATACAAAAGAAGATGGTACTGGTCTTTTTCCCGATGGAGCAAAGACAAATGCTGATATGCCCGCTATGTTTGCGCTTGGTGTATCTTATAAAGCGATGAAGAAATTACGCGCTGAATTTGATCTAAATTACTATTTCAACGAAGGCGTCGATTGGGATGGTAAAGAAGATTATATTGAAAATGGCTATGAAGCCGGTTTGGCGGTTGAGTATTGTCTGAATGAAAAGATGAGAGCCAGTGTTGGATTTCTTAACGCTAAAGGTGGAGCAAAAGAAGATTATCAGACCGATATGAGCTATAGTCTGAATTCCAATACGATTGGTTTCGGATTCGCTTATAAACTTGCTGATAATATACTTCTGAATGTTGGTGCTTTAAATACTTTTTATGGTGATGACGAAAAAAATACTGACACTTACAAAGAGACATATAAAAAGACCACCTTTGGTTTCGCTTTCGGTATTGATTACAAATTCTAATTTTGCCGAGATAATCAATTAAATGAATAACTAGCGGCAGGGGAAACTCGAACTGAGATTTCCCCTGCCGAAATATTTGAGGGATGCGATGAAACGATTGCTCGTTTTAAGTTTGGCGCTGATTTTTACGGTATCCGTTCTTTCTGCCCAGGAAAAGGAACGGACCGGCTGGGGGTGGGGAGGAGTTCCGGCGATAAACTATAATGCGGATGAGGGATTCGGTTATGGTGTCGTCGGAAATATTTACAATTATGCTGAAGGCGGTTATGCGCCCTATTACTGGACTGTGCAGCCGCAGATATTTTTTACCACC
>QNCV01000039.1 GCA_003645845.1 Fidelibacterota bacterium
CATTACCCTTCAAAATTTATCGGAAAAAATTTAGCAGCATTATCGAGTAATGTCAAGCCGGTCGGAAGGATATTGGAGTATTGTCTTTTTATCCTTATACCATTAATTTATCTAACAAATTGTGAAGGAAGCAAAACAATGGAATTAACCGACGATGCACGCAGCTTATTAATCATTCAGGACTATTCGAAAAAACCGGCTATTGAGGGAGTTCAGATTATCACTTTAAAAAGATTTAACGATGAGGGAGGTTCTTTGACGGAACTGGTTCGTCTGACAGATGGAAAACCGGACGCATTGCCCTCCTTTTCCGTTGCGCAGATAAATTACAGCGAGCTGGAAGCCGGAGCGATAAAAGCCTTTCATATTCATGAAAAACAGACCGATGTCTGGTACGTTCCTCCGAAAGACAAAATCCTTCTGGTCCTAGTTGACCAGCGCGAAAATTCCTCAACTACGGACGTTGTCATGAAACTGATTCTCGGTGATTGCAAGTCCCAACTTATTGTGATTCCCCCGGGCGTCGCCCATGGTTGTAAAAATGTGTCTAACGGTTTAGCCCGGATCATATATTTTGTTGACCGGAAATTTTCAGCCGATCCGGAAACGAGTGATGAAAAACGCCTGCCGTGGGATTTTTCAGGAAGGGAAATTTGGGAAACCCCGAAAGAATAATAAATAATTAATTAATTGTTATCAAGCCCGTATTTCTTAAGCTTATTGTAAAAATTTCTCCGTTCGACTCCAAAAATATCGGCGGCTTTTGACTTGTTATTGTCGGCCAGTTCCAGGGCTTTTACTATATACTGACGTTCAATTTCATCGAATAATCTGTTCATATTGTCCCGCAGGGGGATTCCATTCTGATAGGTTATTGACAGTTTATTATCATTTCCATGTCCCGATTCCGATAGACCGTGGAAGATAATATTATCGGTTTTGATCCGGCCCTTTGCCATCAGAACAGCCGTACTGACGACATGCTGCAGCTCACGAACATTTCCCGGCCAGGTATGGGATTTGAGTTTGTCGATAACGCTATCGCTTAATTCGGTTGAAATCTGTTTGTTCAGATTCGAGTTGCATTGCAGAATGAATCGCCTTGTCAGGTGGACAATATCCTCTTCTCTCTCTGCCAGAGGCGGGAGAAATATAGTAAATTCGGCAATGCGGTAGAAAAGGTCGCGACGGAATTTGCCTTTCTTAACCAATTGTTCGAGGTTCTCAAGAGTGGCGACAATCAGTCTGAAATCGACATCATATTCCTTGTTTGATCCGATCGGTGATATTTTTTTCTCTTCCACAGCCCGCAGGAATTTTACCTGCTGCTCCAGAGGAATATTGCCGATTTCGTCCAGAACAAGCGTACCATTGTGAGCGGCTCTGAATTTTCCTTCTTTGGTATCATAAGCGTTGGTGAATGATCCTTTGACATGTCCGAAGAGTTCGCTCTCAATAAGCGTTCCCGAGATTGTCCCGCAATCGACATTAACAAAGGGGCCCTCTTTTCGAAGGCTCTGCTGGTGAATATAACGGGCCAGCAGATTTTTCCCGCTTCCCGTCGGTCCTTCAATCAAAATGGAGTAATCTGTTTCGGCAACTTTTCGGGCGTTTGCCAATACCCGGTTGATATTTTTACCGGGCCCAAAATCTTCCGGACTAACCTCTGATGACGGCACTCTCGTTTTTAATTCCTTCAGCTCAACCTGAATACGTAACTTCTCAAAACCGTTTTTAACACTTAATAACAGTTTTTCATTATTAAAGGGTTTGTCAAAAAAATCAAAAGCGCCTTTTTTTATCGCGTCAACTGCCAGCGGAATATCTCCGAAAGCCGTGATAATAATTACCAATAGTCCGTTTTGAATCTGATCTTCGATTTTTTCCAGAACTTCCCAGCCATTCATTTTCGGTAAATTCATATCCAGGATCATTCCATCCGGATTTTCCCGATTAAGAACATTCAGAGCCATTTCACCGTCAGAGGCCGGAAAAGTCCGATAACCGTTTTCCTCAAGTAATTCGCGAATGTTTTCACGATGATCAATGTTGTCGTCGACTACCAGTACAGAATAAGACATTAAATTTCCTTCTTTTTTATTTCCTCAAATGAAACGGTAAACCTTGTTCCTTTGTTAACTTCAGATTTCACATTAATTGTGGCATGATGGGCGTCAATAATATCTTTTACGATGGACATCCCCAGTCCGAAACCGGTTGATTTTGAAGTGAAAAAGGGTGTAAATAACTTCTTGATTGTTTCCTGAGACATTCCGCAGCCCGTATCGGAGATGTCAATATTTATCCGGTTTTCAGAGCGGTAAAGATGAATGCTTAAAATGCCTTTATCGGTCATGGCATCAATGGCGTTATTGATGAGGTTCATCAGTGTCTGCTCAAGTCTGAATTTATCACCATGAATTGTTCCGTTATTGATATCTTTCTTAACAATTAACTTGATATTCGGCAGTGTTGCTAATCGGCTTTCGGTTGCAGTCAGGACTGCATCAATCAGGTCATTTATCGGAAAGTTGGCAAAATTCATTGCAGGTTTATGGGTAAAAGTATACAGTTCGCGAATAACCTGATTGCAGGTATTAACGCTTTTATTGATAACGTTCATGTGCCTTTGAATTTTCGGATTTCCACGGTAGTCTTTTGATGAAGCTACCAACTGAGCAGAACTGCTGATGCTGGCGAGCGGATTTTTGATCTCATGAGCGATTTTAAGCGTTAGTTGCTTAATGCTCTCACGTTTCATGCGCTCGGCTTCCTGAAGTTCGGCCTGAGCCTTTCTTAATTCCGTTGAATCACGGCCGATGCCATGAATCCCAACGATTTTTCCGTCTTCTTTGATCGCCCGAATTTTAGTCCATAGTATGCGAGTTCCCCTTTCTTTTGTTTGAAAATTCAGTTCGCGTTCGCAGAAACCTTTTTGCTGAAACGTTTTAAAGAATCGAATGGCGCGGAAGCGATGTTCGGGTGAAATAAAATCCAGCAGATTTTTGCCGATTATTTCATTGCGGGAATACCCGAGCAAGCTTGCCAGATAGTGATTGGCAGCCTGAATGTTACCTTCCGGATCGGATATCCAGATGACATCATAGGCGTTTTCGAAAAGGTCGCGGTATTCTTCTTCGCTTTTCCGCAACTCTTTCTCGACTTTCCGGCGGAAACGAATCTCATCCACCAACTTTTTATTGGACTTGTGCAGTTCGTTTGTTCGTTCTTTGACCTGAATTTCCAGCAGATTTTTTTGCCTTTGAAGGTTTTTTTCGCGTACCCAGAAGATCAGGCCGATCACACCTGCCATGAATAGAAAGAGTGATATCCGAAACCACCAGGTTTGCCAGAAGGGCGGAGTAATAATAATATTGATGGATAATGGTTTTGTCCAGATTCCGTAAGCGCTGCAGGCTTTGACCAGCATCGTATAATTGCCAGGTGGAATATTGAAATATTCCCGTGTATTATTCGAACCCGTGTACTGCCAGTCTTTCTCGAATCCCTGTAGCCAATATGCGAATTTGTTCCGATCAACAAAACCGGTATTGGTAAACATGAATTCGAAAGAAAAGATATAATCCTTGAAACTTAATTTGATTTCTTCTACTTCATATAATGGCTTGTCAAAATGAACAGGTTCATTGAATATATTAAAACCGGAAAGATATACTTTGTGGTTGCTTTCCTGATTAAGAAAATCAGGTCGTATCTGTGTAAAGCCATTTGGTCCTGCAAAGTACAATGTTCCATCTCTGCATGTGTAACCGGTTGTTCTATATTTTGTATATCTGGTTTTTGATATTTTCGAAGATATAAACTTGCCGTTTTTGTCATGAACCGGATTCTTTCTGGTATTAAATCCATCATTTTTTTTATGAACATGAAAGTGGAAATTATCCTTTTGATTAAAATAAGTAAATGTTGAGGTCTCAGAATTGAAAAGCATAACACCGTTTGGGCAACATAACCAGAGATTCGAGAGACTGTCTTCAATAAATTTATCGACACCCGCCGAGATCATTCCTCTTTGATTTGAGAAATTTATAAATTCGCCTGTGGTACTGTCGAAAGAAAAAATTCCGCTTGTATGTGAAGAGACCCATATTTGTTTTTTTGAATCACAATGAATATCGTTAATTACTATCGGGGATGAAGTCGTTCTCTTAATTAAATATTGTTTGATGAATTTTCGTTTGTCGGGATCAAATAAAAATATTCCGGCTGTCGCAGTGCCAACCCATAAAATATCCTCACCGTCTTTTTCCAGGCATGTCGGTTTTGCTCTCTGCTGAATGGATTTTTCCGGGATAATATAGGATAGCGAGTCGGTTGAATATTTTTCCGTAAAAACCTGTCGTGAGGTATTAAACTTATAAATTCCGTTATTTGTCGATACCCATAGGATTGAATCGGAATACGCACAAAGAGAAGAGATATAGTTTTTATTTTTTGTTTGAGTAAAATAGTGGCTATGTACCGAATCCGGCTCGGGAAAATACTGTTCGAAAAGATTATGAGGAATATCATACCGGATGAGGCCGGCAGGGGAACCCAGCCAGAGATTATCCTTCTTATCACAAATCATTGCTGTAATATCGTTACAGGGAAGTGTATTAAGTTTTCCCTTTTCATGCTTGACGAAGGAAAATGTATTGTAAATCGGATCGAAAAATAACAATCCGTTTTGATCAATCGAAAAAACCATTGTGCCGTTGGATAACTCGGTGATGTTAGTCAAATACTCATTTCTACAGGAGTCCGCCGGATTAATGATCGTTTCATAATTAGTGACTTTAAACGGTGGTATGACACTTCGAAATATTCCCTTACCGGCGCGCGAGACCCAGACAATTCCGGATTTGTCCACAAAAATTGTTTCAAAGGGATCCGGTTTCAATCCTTGAAACAAATCCGTATCGATGCAGGAAGAGGAGAATCGCTTCGATTTGCGGTTAAAAAAGAGAACTCCGGCGCTATTCGATGCAATCCAGATATTCTTGTTGTTGTCAAAACACATTGAATTAATCCGGGAAGTTTCCAGCTTGCTATCCGGCCTTTTTTTATTGCTCCAATCGTATTGCCGAAACTTCCCGTTCTCAAAGTGATTTAATTTACATTCGGTTGATCCAAAGAACAGATTGTTGCCATCAATCAGCAGACCTCGAACGTATAACTTGAGATTGTCAGAGGGAAAAAGAATCTTTATCGGACCCTTATTGGTATCAGATTTACAATAGTTGTATTTATGTAAACCGATGTTTGATCCGATCCAGAGCAGTGAATCGGTAATTGATAGTCCCAGAATTAAAATTTTATTCTGATATTGATCTTTTTTCAGATTTAGTTTATTTGATTCAAATGTTTTTTTGTCTACTTGGTAAATCAATCCCTTGTTATTGCCTAACCATATGTAAGAAGAATCCGATGCAATTGAGTAAAATCTCATTCTATTTTGATATCCATTTACCTGGTAAGGCTCAAAGGATTCCTTAACCGGATTGTATTTGTAGAGAGAGTGTTGAAAAACAGCCCATAAATTTCCCTGGGGATCTACTGTCATCAGCACTTTACTGTTCCAGGTGATGTTCTTATCCTTCTCAAGGATGTAATGTTTGAAACGATAGCCATCATACCGGAACATTCCCTTATTGGATGCAAACCAGACATATCCCACCGAATCCTGAGTAATATCAAAAACAGTGAGCAGATGTTGGCCTTCGTATAACGGAATTTTCTCAAAGGTGATGGCTTGTTGTAACGCAAATATCTGGCCTGTCAGCAGGGTTACCAGACAAACCACGCGCATACAATTGGAAATTTTTGATAATGAATGCAACTTATTTTGCGGCATTATCCCCCATCTCAAATCGTAACTAAAATAATTAAATCAACATCAAGTGTCAAATAAGAATATCAAATTTATTCAAATGATCACTTGATACAATTATTCATTAGATGTAAAATAAGCCATGAAATTAGTAAATCGGGCCATATTTCTCTTTCTTGTTGGAACACTGACATTTCCGGGCTTTGCACAGACGAAAGTATGTTATTATCGGAGCTATGAAGATTTCATTCGGGGAATGGATGTTCCCCCGTCTTCGGTCGTCGGCAAGGCATTTTATCGGGCGTCTGTAGAGCGGAAACGGGTGATGCAGCTGGACTATATTCTCCCCGATGGAACTCTCTCATCCTTTACCAAATACTTTTATAATGCTGACGGCAGTCTGGTTGTCAAAGATACTTATACGGCTGATTCGTTGCTCCGGGTCCGAACATCCTATCAGGCCGATGAAATTCAATCATTAATGTTACAAAAAATATACGGTCGGGATTGGGTCCCGTTGCAAAAAGATTATTATACCGTCTGTCATTTTGACTCGCTCGGAAATCCGGTGAAATATGAAATCAAAGCCGCCAGCGGCGAAGCAGTAGGACGGCTTGAGTACCGCTACAATGACCGCAATGATATGATTATGGAAATCTGGATTAGAGCGAGAGATAATAAGGTTCTTGAACTGAGTGATTTTACTTTCGATTATAAAAACAATATCCGGTATATAACTCAGTATGATAGCAGTGGCCTTGAGGTCAGCAGGGTGTCTCTGGAACTGCCGGTATCCGTCACTGATTCAACGCATCAGCGATAGATTCTGCCTGTCGTAATAACGGAGTATTCGGATCGGCATTTTTCCAGGTTTTAAAGAAATAGTTGATATAAGACAGGGCTTCGGACTTTCTTCCGGTTTTTAAAAAGAATTCCGCGGCGTAGACTAATGCGTGGGGGTGATTTGGATTTACCTCGATAATTTTCCGAAATCCCTTCAGGGCAGCGTCATAATTTCCGGCGTTTCCTTCAGAATAATATTCTTTAATCCTCAAATCGGTACTATTGAGAATATCATTGTATGTGTCAGCAGCTCTTTTGAATTTTTCAGACGCTTCGGCATACATGCCTGTTTTTAGATTCAATTCACCTTCAATTGCGGCATAAGTGATCAGAAAATTGTGATCTGAGATGTGAGTTTGCTGTTTATCAGTTTTAAAACTGTTCAATATATCAATAACCTGACTGTATTTACCTTTTTCAATAGCCAGTATTGCCGATTGATAGCGGTATTCGCCATTCGGGATAAGTGTTTTAATTTTTTCCAGAATCTTGTCCATCTGATTGGTTTGACACAATTCCCGGTAGATTGCGAAACGATTCAGGTAAATAATTCGCAACGCGTAATTGGATGCAAATTTTTGCTCCGCCTGATTGAGGATCTCCAGCGCTTTACTGTACTGTCCCAGTTTGCGGTAGGCGATAGACAGGCGAATAAAGACTGTGGCGCCGAGATATTCATTGTGCATCAATTCATCAGTATGATTTTTCATCAGAGATTCAAGCATGTGAATCGCTTCATAATAACGACCAACGGCAATGTATATTTCTGCCAGGCTGTCATAAGGGTTTAGCTGATTGGTTGCGTAACGTTTGTATTTTTCCAGATAGGTAACAGCCTCTTTGAATAATCCTTCCCGGGCGTAGAGATAACCGATATTATTGTAGGCGATAATGTAATTCGGATAATCCCGTAGAAGGTCCTGAAAAAGTTTTCTGGCTTCTGCAAACTGAAGGTTGCGCCATTTATCAAAGGCATTAATGACCCTTGCATCGAAATTTTCCGGGTATAGAAGCATAAGTGAATCTGCTAAAGCAGACATTCGTTTTTCGTCTCTTTGAAAACTTGACCAGTAATAATTGACAACCATACGGTCCAGTTGCGGAATACTGGATACAAGCTGGCGGGCTTTTTCGAGATAGTATCTGCCGCTGTCATTTTCGCCGAAGGAGAAATACATCTGCCCCGATTTAACTGCTGCAAGAGCAAATGCGCTGTCCGTTTTAAAGGCTTTCAGGTAATTGTTCAAGGCATCCCGATAGTGAAGCTGACGCCGATATTCTTCACCGTTTTTATATAGTTGTAGCGCTTTCTCAGAACAGGTGGCCGGATATTTAGACCGAGCACAGGAGGCTAATATTACCGGAATCAGAAGAAATATCAGGTGGCGAGTTGTTTTCATCTTTTTACTTTAATTTTCCTGTCCGAAATATACAAAAAAATGTGGTGATTGAAAATTATCGGAAGAACTTATTATTTGACGATGACATTTTCAGATTGTTGTCAGGATCAGGTATTTAATATTCCAGTTACAACATTTTTCTTATAAATTAGAGAGAATAAAAAAGGAAAATCATGAAATCATTAAAACAAATTATCATTGTGCACTATACGCTTCCTCCGATTGTTGGTGGTGTGGAAAATATGATTGGCCCCCAGGCCGAAGCTTTTGCGGAACAGGGATATATGGTAACATTATTGACAGGAGAGGGTAAAGTTGAGGGCAACAATATCAAGACCAGCACAATTCCCGAGTTCAATCCTAAAAATCCGCATATTCAGAAAATTCAGCGTGTATTAAAGTTTGGCTCACTGCCCGAAGACTACGAATTTCGCCTACATAACCTTGAAAAAAAGATCGAGACCCAGATTGGTGATATTGATACGATCATCATTCACAACATGATGACTATGCCCTTCAATTTGACGGCAACCGAAGCATTTTGGAATTATATTAAAAAATATCCGGAGAAGAAATTCTACATCTGGACACACGATCTGGCCTGGTTGATGGATGATCATAAAGATTATCTCTATAACCGTCGGCCATGGCTGCTTTTAAAGATGCCTTTGCCAAACGTTCATTATATTACCATTTCCGAATTCCGAAGACGTCAAATGAGCGATCTGATGGGTATTGCCAAGAAACATATATCCGTTGTCCCAAATGTGATTAAATATCAGGAGTTCCTTAGGTTCCATAATGAAACGGCCAGGATTATTGCTCATTTGACCCTTTTCCACCGATATCCTTTTATCCTGGTTCCGGCTCGCCAATTGCCGCGAAAGAATATTGAACGCAGTGTTCAGATAATTGCCAGATTGAAAGAAACATTTCCCGAGATACTGGGAATAGTGACAGGGCATTTTGAATATAATGATAATGAATTATCACCATGCTCTGCAGAACTGAAAACCATGGTAAATGAGCTCGGTTTGAATGATCATGTTCTTTTTATGGATGATCTGTTTCAGACCTTGCGGATTCCCCTGGAGAGAAACCGGGAAATTGTCCACGAACTCTATTTGATTGCCCATCTGGTGCTATATCTGAGTTCCGATGAGGGGTTCGGATTGCCGATTCTGGAAGCCGGCGCCGCCCGGACGCCTATTGCGGTTTCTAAAATTCCGGTCTTCCGGGAAGTTGGCAATGATGGGGTTCATTATCTGCCGCTGGATGAAAGTCCGGAATATAATGCCAATCGGCTTGTCAGATTCCTGAAAGAAAATCTGTCTTACAGTGATATACTGTTTAAGCGGGTGTTCAGTCAGTACAATTGGCAGAGTTATTGGCATGACTACCTGAGACCGATCTTTGGAGAATAAGGGGGATGGAAGAAAGAGGGTGCCGGAGCAAGGGAGAATTGGAGTAGTCGGAATACGCAGGACACGCTTCGTTGCGATAGCATAAACATCTAGTCAATTAATAAAGAAGAGTGGCCTGCCATGCGAAGTCCCGATATGATCAGATCAGACGCTTGTGGGAGAATGCCTTACCGGAGTGGGATTTCAGGTATTTTTCAAAGTCAATGGCTTTCTGTTTTTCCTTGAAAGCTGCGTAGAATATTATTTCCCATGGAATGAATTTTGATGTGTGTTTACATTTACCGGCATTATGATATTCAAGACGCTGTTTGAGGTTTGAAGAGAAGCCGATATAGGTTTGATTCGGATCGAGTTTGCTGCGGATAATGTATGTATAAAACAAATCAGTCCTGCTCCGTGATACTACGCAGGACACGCTTCGTTGCGATAGCATAAACATTTAGTCAATTAATAAAGAAGAGTGGCCTGCCATGCGAAGTCCCGATTTTAATCGGGACGAAGCGTGGAGGCGGGGAGAATCGAACTCCCGTCCGAAAAAGAGAAACATTGAACCACTACGTGTGTAGTCTGTTGAAAAGTCTCATATTATCGTGGACAACAGACAAACTTCCGATAATACCAGTCCGCTGAAGTCTTATTCAACACCCGCGGGCAGAAGTGTTGAGCCAGTCTGTTAAATCGACGCCCTCAACCAACCAACAGACAAAGTCGGAAGAGAACGGTTGCTTAACTAAGCGTAAGCAACGTTGCCATACGAATTGGCATTTAAGGTTGTTCAGGTTTATTAACGTGGCCCTCCTGAAAACCACGACACGCAATTCAACGATTCTTCAATCCCGTCGAATCCATTCGCCCCCGTCAAAAAGCACTCAAAGTTACGTTCAATATATTTAAAAACCAACCACCGAAAATGTTTCCGCTCAAAAGATTCTATTAATTTGGAAATAATTTTATTGAAAATCAGAAAACATCTGTCAAATCCGATTGGATTAATTTATTGAAATTATGGTTGCTCGTCTAAAAAAGTACGGGCATATTAAAAATGCAGTATATAAATTTGGCAGGCATTTTTTTTGCCATTATTGTAAAGGTTTATACAGGAGTTATGTTTCGATGAGATTAAAAACATTCAAAAAAGGCGTTCATCCGGAAGAGTATAAACATCTTTCTGAAAAGAAATCCCTTGAGAGACTGCCGATTCCCGGAGAGGTGTTTATCCCGGTTCATCAGCATATTGGAGCGCCGTGCCGTCCACTTGTTGAAAAGGGTCAAGAGGTTAAAACCGGCGAGATTATCGGGCAGAGTACCGGGTTTGTTTCCAGTCCCGTTCATGCTTCAATCAGTGGTAAAGTCAAAGCCGTAAAAAATTTTCCCAATCCTCTCGGCGTTAATAGTTTGATGATTCATATTGTCGGCAATGGTGAGGATGAATGGGGTGATTTGCCGGACGAGACACAAGATTGGGAAAATTTGAACAATGAAGAAATCATAGGGCGCATTCAGAAAGCCGGAATTGTCGGGCTTGGTGGCGCGGCATTTCCGACGCATGTTAAATTGACTTCCCCCAAAGAAAAACCGATTGATACGTTTATCCTGAATGGTTGCGAATGTGAACCCTATTTGACGGCCGATCATCGTATGATGGTGGAGCAGACCGGAGATGTTGTTCTTGGAACCCGTATCCTGATGAAAGTCCTGAATGTCAAGCGTGCTGTTATTGGAATTGAGAATAATAAACCTGATGCCATTGAGGCGATGGAAAAGGCAACAAAAGTCTTTGATAATATAGAGGTAATTCCGTTAAAGGTGAAATACCCGCAAGGTGCTGAAAAGATGCTGATAAAAGCCACCATTGATCGGGATGTCCCGGCGGGCGGTTTGCCTCTGGATGTCGGTGTCGTCGTCAATAATGTCGGTACTGCAGTTGCCGTAGCTGATGCTGTAATCAGACGGAAACCATTGATTGAAAGGGTTGTCACGGTTACCGGTGATGGTATCAAAGAGCCGAAAAATGTTATTGCACGAATCGGAACTCCCTTCCAAAATCTGGTTGATTTTTGCGGCGGCCTGACTGATGATACCGTCAAGATTATCATGGGCGGTCCTATGATGGGAGTTGCTCAGCATTCATTGAACGTTCCGGTGATCAAAGCAACCAGCGGCATTTTATGTTTAACTGGTCGTACGGTATTAAAAAATAAAGAATACCCCTGCATTCAGTGTGGTACCTGTATTGGCGCCTGTCCCATGAATTTATTGCCGACCAGTTTGGCCCGATACGCTCAGGCCGGAAACTGGCAGACGGCCAAAGATTTAGGCATTATGAATTGTATAGAATGTGGGTCTTGTGCATTTGTGTGCCCTTCGAAAATTCCTCTGGTACACCAGATTCGGATTGGTAAACAAAAAGTGAATGAAATGATAAAGAGAGAAAAAACAGAAGCTGTTTAATAATGCAGAAAGAAATAAACAAAATGGAAGAGACGAAAAAAGTGATTCCCAACGAAAAGCCGAAAGTTTCTGAGGAACGCAAGCCGGTTGTTAAAAAGCAAAGAGCCGATAGGCAGTTCCTTCTGACATCATCACCTCACATGGTAGCAGTTGATAACGTACCAAAAATAATGTGGTCGGTCATTGCGGCACTGATGCCGGCGGTTGTATTCGGTGTGTATAATTTCGGTTTCAACGTCTTACTGACGATTCTTTCATCGGTGATTGCAGCGGTTGCGACCGAGGCAGTAATCAATAAAATGCGGGGAAAAGAAATCACTGTTGGTGATGGCAGTGCAGTGTTAACCGGTCTTTTGCTGGCGATGACACTGCCGCCGGCATTCCCGAAAGCCTACGCGGCAATTGGTGCGGTTTTTTCCATCGCTATTGGTAAGCAGATTTTCGGCGGTCTGGGTTATAATATTTTTAATCCCGCGCTTCTGGGACGGGCATTTCTGCAAGCCAGCTTTTCAGTCAAGATGACGACCTGGACTGCTCCGGTAACGATTGATGCCGTTACAACGGCGACACCATTAGGGTCATTCAAATTTGAAAAGGTGATGACACCCTATTTTGACCTGTTCATGGGCAAGATCGGCGGTTGTATCGGTGAAACCAGCGCGCTTTTAATCATAATCGGAGGGCTCTATTTACTATTGAAAAAATATGCCGACTGGCGCATTCCGGTCAGTTATCTCGGAACGGTGTTTGTTGTTGGCGGTATTTTTTGGCTGATTAATCCGGACAAGTACCCAGATCCGGTATTTCATCTCTTTTCCGGAGGATTAATGCTGGGAGCATTCTTTATGGCGACCGATATGGTAACCTCACCGATAACACCGAAGGGAACGTGGATTTATGGTATTGGTGCAGGTATTGTGCTGTTGATTATCCGATTATTTGGCGGGTTACCGGAGGGTGTTATGTATTCGATTCTATTCATGAATGCCTTTGTGCCGCTGATTAATCGGTACACGCGGCCGAAAATTTTCGGGGAGGTTAAAAAATGACCAAGTCTTATCGATTGATAATAGTTTTGACTGTCACAGCTATCCTTTCCGGTTTGCTGTTATCATTGCTTAATTTACATACCTCGCCTCTGATTGAAGCTTATCAGAATAAGGTGTTAAATGAAGCTCTTAGCAGTGTGTTGCCCGGTAGTGATAAAATCAATGACCGGATAATTGAAAATAAACGGTTTTATTTTGGTTATGACAAACAGGGAAATATTACCGGGATTGCCTTTCTGACAGAGGGAAACGGATTTCAGAGCAAACTCCGGATTCTCGTGGGAACCGATTCGGAGATGACCCGAATAACCAAAATCCGTATATTGGAGCAGAAAGAGACGCCCGGTTTAGGGACAAAAATCGATACCGATCCGAGCAATAAAGCAAACCCCCAATGGTTCTCTAAGCAATTTGAAGATTTAAACATCGGCGATAAAGTGTCCTATGTGAAAAACCAGACTCCGGATAAATCCGCCGGTCAGATAATGGCCATTACAGGAGCGACAATTTCATCAAAAGCCGTAGTCGATATTATCAATTCCGCCTTAATCGAAAATAAAAGGATTCTGAGTAAAAATACCGATTTAAACATCGGGCAATGCCCGGACATTGAAAGTGACAATGGCGGAGGCATTAATCTCGAAAATCTTCCTGAAGGTGCCGAGTCGGTGTCA
>QNCV01000040.1 GCA_003645845.1 Fidelibacterota bacterium
AACTTTAAGGAAAATATTTCAGACGTTTACGCTCCGGATGATTCCACGGTTATTTTCATTTTTAACAAACCCGACCGGACGATGCTGATGGATGCAGTGGAAGGATATATCCTGCCGGCTCACCTAATGAATGTTCCCGCTGGGCAGCTGTTTACCAATTCCTTTAATCGCCATCCTGTCGGAACCGGCCCTTTTCGTTTTGAGAAGTGGAAAGATATGCAGAGTATCACCCTGGTGAAAAACGAGAATTATTTTATATCGGGAAAACCGCATCTGGATAAAATCGTATTTCAAATAATCCCCGACAACTTCAATTTGATGAATCAACTAAAGGCCGGAGATATTGATCTGGTTGAGGGAATTTACCCAAAGGATTATAAAAAAATTGTTCGGGACTGGGACAATGGCAAAAGCAATTTACGCCCCATCACCTATATGGGTCGCCGTTACGATTTTATCGGCTGGAATCTGATTGACCCGGATACATATAAACAGGCGGTTGAACGACAGATTCCGGCGGATCGGATTCCCGATTTCATCAAACCGAATCCTCTGTTCGGCAACCATTCCGTACGCGTGGCGCTGACCTTGGCGCTCGATCGCACCGCCATTATGAACACGGTAAACTTTGGAATGGCCATTCCGCTGCACGGTCCCATTCCCCCAATTCTGCCGGCCTATAAAGATTCTGCCAATATTGTCTGGAAATACAATCCCGAAAAAGCCCGGCAGCTTCTCCGGGAACAAGGATGGATTGACACCGATGGCGACGGTATAATCGATAAAAACGGAAAACCCTTCGAATTCGAGCTTATCACCGAAAGCGGTAATCTTCGCTGGGAACAGGTAGCTACTATTGTTCAGGACCAGCTCTCTGCAATCGGAGTCAAAGTTCATCCGCGTTTTCTGGAACCGTCGCTCCTGTACGGCAAGCTGTTGCCCGAAAAAGATTTCGATGCTGTTATTATCGGATGGTCGGTTGGTCTGACACCCGATTTTTCACCCCTTTTTCACAGCTCTACCTTTTTCAGCCCCTTCCACTTTACCGGTTATTATTCGGAAGTATACGACAGCCTCGATCTGGCCGCAAAGACGGCTCCCGACGCTGAAAGCGCCCAGCCATTTTATGATGATATTGCCCGCCTGCTTTCTCACGATCTGCCATACACCTGGCTGTATTATCGTCTGGAGTGTTCTGCCGTTCATAGCCGGTTTAAAAACATCATTTACGACAAAAGAGGATTATTCAACAATCCCGAAGACTGGTGGATTCCAAAGAAAGAGCGAATTACCATTGATACCATTTTTGAAAAATAGTCTGATTCGCGGAATTATCAGACGATTGCTAAGCACTATATTGACCCTTTGGGTTGGTATCACCATCTGCTTTTTTATTATCCGCCTGGCTCCCGGTGACCCCACCACCCGTTTTCTGACTCCCACCCAATCCACGCAGACTCGGGATATCCTTCGGACACGATTCGGGCTGGACCAACCGTTGCCAAATCAATATTTTCATTGGTTGGCAAGAGTAGGCTTGCATCTGGATTTCGGTTACTCATTTCTAAGTGGCAAGAGCTGCGCGTCAATAATGACAAGCGCTTTAAAACCAACTGCTTTTTTAACCGGTACCGCACTGATAATTGCCCTGTTGCTGGGAATATCAACCGGCGCTCTGGCGGCAATCAACACGGGGCGTTTAACCGACCGAATTCTGCGCAGCATAATGATGGTTTTTTTATCGGTTCCCGCATTCTGGCTGGGGCTGATTTTCATCGGTTTTTTCTCCATCAAATTGGGCTGGTTGCCAAGTGCCCAGATTAGATCACTTTACTACGATCAATTATCTCCTCTGAAACAATGGCTGGACACCGGCAAGCATCTGATTCTGCCGGTACTGACCTTAGGACTGCCTCTATCGGCAAATATCTACAAGTATTTTCGGGCGGAAATGATTAATACTCTACAATCCGATTTCATTCTGGCAGCCAGGGCGCGAGGCATCAATAAATCCCGGATAATCTGGCAGTATGGGTTGAAAAACTCCCTTCTTCCGGTCATTAGTTTGATTGGAATTGTTATCCCGGCCTTGTTAAGTGGCGCCCTCATTATCGAGGTTCTTTTTGCCCTTCCCGGCATCGGGCGAACAATGGTAACAGCCGTTTTCAGCCGCGATTATCCGTTGATAATGGCCGGCGTGTCGCTGTCTTTTCTTGTGGTCGTTTCGTGCAATTTGTTGGCGGACATTGTCTGTCTGGTAATTGATCCTCGCGCTCAAAATAACTCCGGCAAAATAATATGAAGATATCGGCAAATCATCCCCTGGCTATCGGATGCATCATTATCTTTTTTATTGCGCTGTTTGTTATTTTCGGACCTCTTTTTACCTCTTACAGCCAACACTCTCAAAACCTTGCCATATCACTGTCATCTCCATCCATTCAACATCCACTGGGTACCGATTACTACGGGCGGGATGTTCTGACCCGCCTGATTTACGGCGGTCGGATTAGTCTCGGCATTGCGGTTTTTAGCGCTATTATTGCGGTGCTAATAGGCACAGTGTTGGGATTATTCACCGGATACTACGGGGGATTCCCGGATTTGATTATTATGCGTTTCGTTGATGTCATGCTGGCATTTCCACGCTTGTTTATCGTATTACTGATAATCGGTTTGGGGGGATCATCGATTCCGGCGCTGATTTGGGTTATCGCCCTTTTTTCCTGGATGGAAATCGCCAGGATTGTCCGTTCGGAAGTAATGTCATTGAAAAACAGAACTTACGTCAAATCCGCCAGAGCACAGGGATTTAGTGTCAACCGAATATTATTCAGACACATTCTGCCAAATACTATCAATCCCGTCATCGTGGCAACGGTTTTATCAATATCTACGATAATTTTGGTTGAATCAGGACTTAGCTTTCTGGGACTTGGTGTTCAGCCGCCCAATGCCAGCTGGGGTTCAATCCTGAACGATGCCAAAATCGATCCCCTGGGTACCTGGTGGCTTTCTGTTCCGGCCGGATTTTTGATTCTCTTTTCGGTTATCGGCTTTAATTTAATCGCAGACGGTATAACTGAAGAACTCGACCCAAGAAAAAATTAACAAGATATGGAACAAAAGGATAAAAACAGACCGATTCTATCCGTCAGCAATCTGACAATCGACTATGCTTTTTACAGAGTCGGTCCTTTTTCCGCTCAACATCATGCGGCCGTGGAAAACGTCTCCTTCAAGGTTTACCCCGGTGACTGCTTTGCCATTGTCGGAGAATCCGGTTGTGGCAAAACGAGTATCCTTAATGCCATACTCGGATTCGTCCGGCCGAAGAACGGCGCAATTTTTTACAACGAGCAAAATCTATTGACCATGGCACGTCGTGAGTTCCGCCTCTATCGGCCGGAAATTCAGCCTGTTTTTCAGGATTTTCACAATGCTCTGAATCCTCGATTTCGAATTATTGAAATTCTAAAAGAAAGTCTCCGTATCTGTTCAAGAAAGGACATCTCAATTGAAGAATTAATCGCGGTTGTTGGACTCGGAACCGACATTCTTAATTATTTTCCTCACCAGCTCAGTGGCGGACAAAAACAGCGAATCGTAATCGCCCGGGCCCTTATTCCCAAACCACAGCTTTTGCTTCTGGACGAACCGGTTTCTTCCCTGGATATAACAGTGGCGGTTCAAATAATTAAGCTGTTGAAAAATCTCCGTAAAAAGGAGAATCTCACATTCCTGTTGGTCTCTCACAATCTCCCGATTATCCGGCTTCTAGCTAATCGAATTGCCATTATGAAAAACGGTCATATTTTTGAAGAAAAGCCAACTGAAGATTTATTTGAAACGCCGGAGCATCCTTACACCCGGGCGCTCGTAAACCAGGCTCTGATTTCATGCCAATCTTATCAATAGAAAACCTGTCTGTTCGTACAAGAAAATTTAAACCGGCTTCTCTCCTGGAAGATATTTCCTTCGTATTAAATCCGGGAGAAACCCTGGCTGTTATCGGTGAAAGTGGCGCCGGGAAGAGCACCATCTGCCGGGCTATACTTGGCATTCTCCCGAAATCCCTTGAGATCAGAGGATGTATGAATTACAATCATTCGGAAATTGAAATATCCATCGGAAACTGGGATGATGACCGTCAATTCACCCCACTGCGGGGCTCTGAAATCGCCCTGATTTTCCAGGATGCCGCGGGAAGCATGAACCCTCTCCGCAAATGCGGTAATCAGATCCGGGACATTATGAAAACCGCGGATAATCATACTTCAATCACAAAACAGTCGATACTGGATTTTCTGTCTCAGACAGGATTTCGCGAACCTGATACCATCTACCGGTCATACCCCCATCAACTCAGCGGAGGCATGGCTCAGCATGTCGCACTGGCATTAGCGTTAGCCGGGCAGCCGAAAATTCTCATTGCCGACGAGCCGACATCTTCTCTCGACGCAATCTCAAAACAAAAATACCTCGATCGCCTGGCAATAATGAAAAAGAAATATGATTTGTCACTGATTTTTATCACCCACAATCTCAACGACGCTTTGTCCCTGTCGGATTCGATTCTGGTATTATACAGAGGTCGTGCTGTTGAATTCCGGAAAACGGCCGATCTCAAAACGTCACCGAAACATCCCTACACCGGCGATCTGTTAAACCTCCTTCGGTCCGTCAATCAATCCCGGATGCCCGATGAAATGGCAGAAAACTTCCCGGTGGGGGGAAATCATGACTCCGGATGCCCCTATTGTCAGAAATGCTCCCGTGCGACCGCACTCTGCGGCAAAACATTTCCACCAAAAACCATTATCGAACAGCCCTATTATTTCTGCTGTAATTATCCCCTTGAAAAGAAATAGAAATTTTTTCGTGTCGGTACAAAAAATATTTGTTAACTTCGCCCTAAATTAATTATTTGAAATTATGGTAAAATGTCCATGTTGAAAAGATCTCTACCAAACACGTACAATAACCTCCTGAAAACGCTGGCTCTGCTCGGTTTAATTTATATGTTCCTGCTCAGTATCACCCTGATAGGGGCATCCTTTAAAGCCATGGGCAAAGAGACCGCCGAAGCCATTATGCACCTGGTCTCTAACCCGGTGATGGGGCTCGTTGTCGGTGTTTTTACCACAAGCATCGTCCAGAGTTCATCTCTGACAACTTCTCTCGTCGTCAGCATGGTTGCGGGAAATGTACTGACGATTAACCTGGCTATCCCGATTATCATGGGGGCAAATATCGGCACGAGTGTCACCAATCTCATCGTATCCATCGGGCATATCCGCCGGTCGGAGGAGTTCGAACGCGCTCTCGGTGCCAGCATCGTTCATGACTTTTTTAATGTCTTGTCTGTTGCCGTCATTTTCCCTTTACAGGTTGCCTTTAATATCATTGGAATCTCAGCCCGGGCCGCTTCAGGCTTTTTTGTCAACATCGGCGGACTAAAGCTCATCAATCCCCTAAACACAATCCTGAAGCCGGTGGCAAAAGCCATTCTCCACCTATTTCCCAACCATCCGTGGATCGGCATTGTTATCGCCTTTATATTACTTTTTATCGCCTTGCGGTATCTTGTCGTTGTGATGAAATCTTTTGTACTTAAAAAAATCGAAGCCTTTTTTGATCGGTATATCTTCAAAACAACATTCAGAGCCCTGATGCTGGGACTGCTTTTCACCGCTCTTGTTCAGAGCAGTTCTATCACAACATCATTGGTTGTTCCGCTGGCGGCAGCGGGAGTTCTGAGCCTTAAGAAAATCTTTCCCTATGATTTGGGAGCCAACATCGGTACAACCGTAACAGCCTTTCTGGCGTCCCTGGCAACAAACAATCCTGATGCTATTACAATTGCATTCAGCCATTTCCTCTTTAATATTATCGGGATTATTATCTGGCTGCCGTTGAAAGCCATACCGATTAAGATGGCAACGGTTTTTGCGCACTGGTCTGTGCGCCATCGCTGGGTTCCCTTTGCCTATATATTAGTTGTTTTCTTTTTACTACCATTACTTTTAATTTTACTGATGAGGTGAATAAAATGTTGAAAGAATTTTTAAGCATCTGGAAAAAACAGGATGCAACGACCGAGATACTGGAAAAGTATCTCAATACTCTCGAAACAGATTTTAAAATGTATAAAGAGGCCGTCCGCAGCTTACGAATATGCGACAATACAGAGTCGGAAATCGATATTTATGCCACTGATAAAATTATCAACAAAACCGAACGTCAGATTCGGCGCGACATTTTGACCCATCTTGTCATGTTTGATAAAGCGGAAATTCCCGGAGGATTAACTATTGCCAGCATTGTTATTGACATCGAACGCATCGGTGATTACACCAAGAATATCGCCGACCTGGCAAATCTCCATAAGAAACCGTTAAGCGGAGGAATTTACGAAGAGGTTTTGACCAGCATCGAGCAGCGTATAGAAGAATTTTTTAACATTACCCTGAAGGCTTTCCCGGAATCCGATACGGAGCTGGCCCGCAAGGTCCTCGTGGGTTACCGGGAAGTATCTAAAGACTGCGCGTTGACGACCAATTCACTGATTCAAGGCAAAGGTAAGTTCAGTGCGTCCGATGCCGTTACACTGGGCCTCTATCTGCGCTTTCTGAAGCGCACGGCGGCACATCTGTTTAATATTTGCACCAGCATTGTCAATCCCTTTCACAGAATCGGATTCTCAGAAAAAAGAAAAATGGAAGAGTAGGTAATATTTTGTCAATTAGTGTAACCAAACGAAGTGAAGATTATGCACGCTGGTATACCGACGTAGTTAAAAAAGCCGAGCTGGCAGATTATGGTCCCGTCAAAGGTACGATGGTCATTCGCCCTTATGGGTTTGCCATTTGGGAAAACATCCGACAAATTGCCGATCGGATGTTTAAAGAAACCGGTCATGTCAATGCCTATTTCCCTATGTTCATTCCCGAAAGCTACATGCGCAAGGAGGCTGAACATATCGAGGGTTTTGCACCGGAATGTGCCGTTGTCACCCATGGCGGCGGTAAAAAATTGGATGAACCTCTCTATGTTCGTCCCACATCTGAAACCATCATCTGGTCAATGTACAAAAAATGGATCAAATCCTATCGCGACTTACCACTTCTGATAAATCAGTGGGCCAATGTCGTACGCTGGGAAATGCGCACCCGCCTGTTCCTCCGCACCACAGAGTTTCTCTGGCAGGAGGGGCATACTGCCCATGCAACCGCGGCCGAAGCCGAGGAGGAAGTCCGGAAAATTATCGAAATCTACCGGATTCTTGCCGAGGATTATCTGGCCATGCCGGTTTATGTGGGTAAAAAGACGGATGCCGAAAAATTTGCCGGCGCTTTATATACGTACTCCATTGAAGCCATGATGGGTGATATGAAGGCATTACAGGCGGGCACTTCTCACAACCTTGGACAAAATTTTGCTAAAGCCTTTGACGTAACTTATCTGAACAGTGAAAACAAACAGGAATATGTTTATGCCACCAGCTGGGGCGTCAGCACACGTCTGATCGGTGGCGTCATTATGACCCACGGCGATGATAAAGGATTGATCCTGCCACCTAAAATCGCTCCATATCAACTGGTCATTGTCCCCATTTGGAGAAACGATGATCAAAAATCTCAATTAATGGAAGAAGTCACAAAAATTAAAATCCAATTCCAGAAAGAAGAGATTCGATATATTGTCGACGATAGCGACCAGGTGTCACCGGGTTGGAAATTCAATCAATGGGAAATGAAAGGCGTGCCACTGCGCCTTGAAATCGGCCCGAAAGATCTGAAGAAAAAACAGGTGGTGCTTGTTCGTCGCGATACCGGTGAAAAACATTTCGTCGGTTTTGAAAATCTGTATTCCGTTGTCAAACAAATGCTCAATGATATTCAGACAAACATGTTTGAAAAGGCTCTGGCATTCCGGAATAATAACACTCACGAAGCAGGGAATTATGCCGATTTCAAAAAAATCATTGCCGCCGGTGGTTTTGTGAGGGCTTTCTGGTCCGGTGACGGAAAAGACGAGGCCCGAATCCAGGAAGAAACCAAAGCCACAATCCGAAGTATTCCCTTTGAACAGAATCAAAAAGGCACCTGTTTTTATACCGGCAAACCCTCTGATACCATTGTCATTTTTGGTAAATCTTACTAACAGATAAACCGGTAAAATGGCGAGGTGTGGTCGAAAAATACGCATCTTGCTCTCATTTAAAAACACATATAAAATCCTTGTAACCAACTGTTATTTCTCTTAATCTATGTTGACGTAATGACACTTATCAAAACAGAAGCATTGGTTCTCCATAGTATTCCTTTTCAGGAAAGCAGTTCCATTGTGCGGATATTTACCCGCGAGCAGGGAAAAATCTCTGTCATTGCGAAAGGCGCACGCCGCCTGAAAAGCAGTTTGCGCGGCTTGCTGGAACCTCTGAACCATCTCGAAGTCATTTATTATTTTAAGAGCACACGGGATATCCAGACCCTTTCAAAAGTAGATCTGATCCGATCATTCCTGACGTCCGCTACAGATATTGAGACTGACATCTGGGGACTGGCGCTGCTGGAAACGGTTGACCACGTTGTCCAGAATCACCAGTATGATCATGAAATATTTGATCTCGCCGTAGCTTTTCTGGCTCAAATGGATGATCATCCCGAACTTGTACAACTGATTTACATCCGTTTCCTTTTAGCGCTGACCAAGACGTTGGGCTACCGCATCGGCGTCGATAATTGTGCCCGTTGTCAAAGAAAACTGACCGCCGCAATATACGATCCGGAAAACGCTCAATTAATCTGTTGCGAATGCGGAAAATATTTTCCACCGGAGAGCCGGCTTAATGAGAGAGAGCTTGCATTCTTAAAAAACCGGAAAGATGTAAACGCCGATTCTTCCATCAGAAAATCACGTCTGGTAAATATACTGATACATTACCTCTCGTATCATCTGGATATTCGTCTAAAACTTAAAAGCCTTCAAATATTACCCGAGATTAGCATTTAGGTCATCAATGAATTACAATTATTACCAATATCGACCGGGGTTTAATCAACAATATATTCGCCCCCAGACACATTTCACCGGCGCTGTGAAAAATCTGATTATCGCCAATGTTGCGGTATTTCTCTTTATGACTATTTTCCGGACAGAAGGGTTTTTTCTTTATTATTTCGGGCTCGTACCCCGGCTGGTCTGGTCAAAAGGCTTTATCTGGCAACTGGTCACCTATATGTTTATTCACGGCGGTTTCGGTCATATTTTTATGAATATGTTTGTCCTCTGGATGTTCGGCACAGAGATAGAACACGCTTTCGGCAAACGGGAATTTTACAAATTCTATTTTGTCACCGGGATCGGCTCCGGGATTATCACCCTGCTATTCAGCCTGAATTCTCCTGTTCCGGTGGTCGGGGCCAGCGGCGCCATTTACGGTGTTCTGGTTGCTTTTGCTATGTTATATCCGAACCGTTTGATATATTTTTACTTCCTGATCCCGGTCAGGGCTAAATATTTCGTTCTGATTATCGGTATAATTACATTTTTTTCATCCTTTTCTCAGGGTGCCGGCGGCATCAGTCATCTGACTCATCTGGGAGGTATTTTAATTGCCTATCTGTATCTCAAAAAGGATTTTCGAAACATCAGGCTCAGAATCCGTTTGCCAAAAATTATATTTCGGAATCCCTTTAAAAATATCTTCGGAAAAACAAAACGACCATCAAAGCCCGGCGGACCCGACCTTAGTGGCAGCGAACAGACCATGCGGGATGAGCTGGATCGTCTGTTGGATAAAATCAATCGCTCCGGCTATGAAAGTCTCAGCGCTGAGGAACGGAAAAATCTGGATCTAATCGGTAAATATTTTGCCGATAAGGAAAAATTGAAAAATTAATCGGGCCTGCTATGGCCAGAAAAAGCACGGTAATAACCGGTCTCTGCGAAACCTGCGGGTTAATGAAAAACTCCTCATCTGTTAAACCCAAAAAATACCGGTAAAAATAATTGACTGAATTGTTTGTTTTTACTATACATTCTAATAATGTGGTCACAGACTGAAAAGTTGGTTATGGCACTCCTTCCTGCAAGAGACACACTTTTCACCGACGGTTGGTGACCCCGGAAATATTTCTTGAAAATTATAAGAAAAAATCACATGAACAGCAAATTTTTAGAATTGGATTAGTTTGGATTGAAACGTTCTCCCGAACATGAATTGGAAAGATCGACTTTACGGCATTGGCGGGAGAAAAGATATTAAACGCCGTTCTCCTGTCTGGTGTAATTTTACGTTTCCCGGCTTACATCCCCAGTGTTTGGCTTTCTATAAGGGAAGGATTGTACATTTTCGCAATTCTGGATAGCCTTATCTACGGGTATATTTGTATATTGTACTTCAGTAATCATTTTTAATATACTGTCCGTGCCACCAGCTTAAGTATCATTTGCTACACGGTGGCGTTGCTTCTGCTTATTGGGCTTGGACCTTTTGGCGCCGGACCAATTTGGTTTTTTGCTTTTCCATAGATGTCAGCAGTGTTGCTTGGCCCTCGCGCAGCAATTGCCAGCTTGGTCGTCAACGCATTAACACTAATTGTAGTCGGATTTTTAATTACAATGGGACTCACTTCCTGGTATTATCCAGTCATCAATCCGGTATGGAAATGGATCGTGATATTTTTCAATTTCATGTTGTTCAACACAGTGACGACGATTTCCCTGACCTTAATTCTGAACGGATTATACAGGACATAGGAAGAAGAAAGAAAAATGGCGGAGTATCTGCGCCAAAAGTAGAAACTGGAATCCATAACCTGGAAAAGATGCTGCGCCGGCTAATTGGCGAAGACATTGAGATGAATCTCGCTCTTTCAAACGATATCGGACCGGTGTTTGTCGATCCGTGTCAGCTGGAGCAGGTGATATTTGAAGTGTATTATAAATTCATTGAATAGGTTCAGCTCTTGGTTCTTGTCAAAGAGAAATTAAAGAACTCCAAAATCCAACCTATAACATAGCACACAGAACAAAAACGACTTCAGGAATTCAGACCGGACTCTCAAATTCAATGAAAAATCAATTGGCGACAGATTAACCTATGTAAACATCGCCATAATTTCATCTTTTGATTTACCCAGGATATTTAACTCCCGGCCAACTTTTGTGAACGCTGCTATTGTATAATCCAGATCCTCCTGGGTATGCGCCGCTGATATCTGCACCCGAATCCGGGCCTTCCCCAGCGGAACCACTGGATAGGCAAAACCGATCACATAAACACCTTCTTCCAGTAGCATATCCGCCATTTTCAGCGCTAAGGGCTCATGATAGGTCATTACCGGGACAATCGCAGTTTCGCCCGGAACAATCTGAAAACCGGCATCAATCATCTGCTTTCTGAAATAGCGTGCGCTTTGCATCAGATGATCTCTTAAGTCACTCGATTCTTCAAGAATCTCTATCACTTTCAATGTGGTTCCAACGATAACCGGCGCCAGTGAATTGGAAAAAAGGTAGGGGCGTGAACGCTGGCGCAACATTTCAATAATCTCTTTTCGTCCGGCGGTGCAGCCACCGGAAGCGCCACCGAGAGCTTTCCCAAAGGTTGTTGTGATAATGTCCACCCGACCCATAACATTATGGTGTTCTGCGGTGCCCCGCCCGGTCGCTCCAATATATCCGGTGGCATGGGAATCATCGACCATCACAAGCGCATCGTAATTATCGGCCAGATCGCAAATTTTATCCAGACGAGCGATATCTCCGTCCATAGAGAAGACGCCATCGGTTGTTATCAGCCGATATTTCGCTGACTCCGATTGTCGGAGACACCGCTCAAGATCTTCCATATCGGAATGTTTGTAGCGGAAGCGCTTGGCTTTGCACAAACGCACACCATCGATGATCGAAGCATGATTCAGTTCGTCAGAAATGATAACAGATTCTTCTCCAAGCAGCGGTTCAAATACACCGCCGTTGGCGTCGAATGCGGCGGCATAGAGAATTGCGTCTTCGGTTCCGAGAAAAGAAGCAACCTTTTGCTCCAGCTCTTTGTGAATTGCCTGGGTTCCGCAGATAAAGCGCACCGACGACAACCCGTATCCCCAGGTTTCCAGAGTCTCCTGCGCGGCCAGGATCAGATCGGGGTGGTTTGACAAACCCAGATAATTGTTGGCACAGAAGTTCAGAACGGATTTACCGTCAGCCACCCGTATTTTACCACCCTGAGGACTGATAATAATCCGTTCGTTTTTATAGAGACCTTTGTTTTTGAGATTTTCAAGTTCGCTTTGAAAATACTCTCGAATTTTACCATACATAGTTTTTTACTCCTCTATAATCACGGTCGCCATTGCATATTCTTTGATGTGAGACAGTGATACATGAATGCGTTTAAAGGAATGCCGGTCGGCGTAATCGCGGGTTTTGCCATGCAATAGCATCTGAGGTTTACCAAAATTGTCGTTTTCAACCGAAATTTCATGAAACGCCAGCCCGCCCCTGTAGCCGGTGCCCAGCGCCTTAAAAAAAGCCTCTTTGGCGGCAAATCGGACGGCATAATGCTGGGCCTTATTTACCCTGTAGGATTCACAATAGTTGATTTCATTAGGCGTAAAAATCTTCTCCCTGAAACGAGAATCACCCTCCACCTGTCTGGCAATCCGTTCAACCTCAATAATATCCGTGCCGATGCCGTAAATCACAGGGTTAATTTTTCCTTTAAATGCATTAACATATCAACGGTCATTTTATCGAGATCGTACTCCGGTTTCCAGCCCCATTCCTCACGGGCCGCAGAATCATCCATCGAATCCGGCCAGGACTCGGCGATTCCCTGACGAACAGGATCAATGTTATAATCCATCTTAAATTCAGGAATATGTCTACGAATCGATGCCGCCAGCATTTCCGGCTCAATACTCATCGCCGTCACATTAAAGGCATTGCGATGAATCAACCTGTCCGGATCGGCTTCCATCAGCTGAATGGCCGCATTTATGGCGTCGGGCATATACATCATGTCCAGATAGGTCCCCGCTTTCAGGAAACAGGTATATTTCTGCTGCTTAATTGCTTCGTAATAAATGTCCACAGCGTAATCAGTCGTACCACCTCCGGGCAGCGTTTTATAGGAAATGATTCCTGGATAACGGACACCGCGCGTGTCAACATTGAAACGTTTGTGATAGTAATCGCAGAGCAGCTCACCGGCGACTTTGGTAACACCGTATATCGTATTCGGACGCTGAATCGTATCCTGGGGCGTTTTTATATGGGGCGTTGACAATCCGAAAGCGCCAATGCTGCTAGGCGTAAAAACGGCACAACCGAATTTCCTTGCCACTTCCAGAACATTGTACAGCCCGTTCATGTTGACATTCCAGGCCTGTTGCGGTTTGGCTT
>QNCV01000041.1 GCA_003645845.1 Fidelibacterota bacterium
ACAATTTGTTAGATAAATTAATGGTATAAGGATAAAAAGACAATACTCCAATATCCTTCCGACCGGCTTGACATTACTCGATAATGCTGCTAAATTTTTTCCGATAAATTTTGAAGGGTAATGCTAACATACATCGGATGATGAAAAAAGAAATAAATACCCGAACATCGGCTAAAAGAGTTACGGAGCGCTATCTGTTGTTCTGGATAATGTTCCAATTGTTTTGCCTGTTTTTTATTGTTTATCTGTTGATTGCCGGCCATCTCCTTTTTGGAAAACAACACTGCTTAGCCGTTCCTGCAGGCATCGGTTTTTTTCTTAACTCATTTATTTATATCAAATTATATTATCGCAACAGAGAGCTCCGGAACCAGTTGTCCAAAGGGACAGAACTAAATCAAAGGGACATCCTTTGAACAATTATTATACCGACACTTTAACGCTTCTTCTTTCAGATCAAAAAACTGAACTGCCGTTTATTCTGGAGTCTAAGGGGAACCGTATTCATACCGCTCAACATACACTGACAGAGCAGCTTATCGAGATTCAAATCATAACCGACTGTGATCCCGAACAACCGCTCATTCCCTACCCGGAAAACTATTATTCTCCTGATATTTTGGATCTGGTGCTGGCTCAGATTATATCAATCGAAAAATATTACCACTGTGTTATCCCTGTTTATGCGACCCTGATCAGAGTTCTGCTCTTTGAATTACATCGCCTTTTAAATCATTTTAACTATTTTGTCACGCTATTTCAGTCCATCCGGTTTCTGAAGCCCTTAGAATTATCATCTGTAAATTCCGCCCTGATTAATTCTCTGTTTAAAGAAATCCGGCAACATAAATCTCTCGATAAATTCATAGTTATCGGCGGAATTTCAACGGATATTCCCGATGGTTTCATTGAAAATCTCGTGCGGACATTAGATACAATTAAGAATAATTTAAAACATATCGAACGACAATTTACACGTCAAACCCTGTTTTCTGACCTCTTAACCGATATCGGAATTATCAGTTCTGCAAAAGCGGCAAATTTGTCATTAAGCGGTCCAAACAGAATCGCTTCACTGGAAATTTCCGAATATATTCCGGAAACCATGGTTACGCTTCCCGATTTTATCGAATCCCAACCGATTCAAATCGATTTTTCCAAAGGAAGCATCGGCGATTCATGGCACCGCGCCTGGCTTCGCTTCCTGGAAATAATGTTTTCCACCAGGCGGTTATCAAAATTATCGGATACCATTTTAAAAACAGACGTTATCCTTATGAACCAACCTTCCATTGTGGAACGATCAACCAATTTTCATACCGTCATAACCGGTAGTGAAGGCCAAATCAAATCAACAATCAGCCGTAAAAGCCACCACTTTTATTTTACCGGTAAGCATCACTATCCCGTATGGAAAATCACCAAAAATTTAAATCCTTTCTTAAAAAATGAAAGGTTATCATCTGCAAAGGTAATCTTAGCGAGCTTAAATTTAAATCCCATCAGATATCACTTGAAACGATGACACACTTACTATACTGTTTAATGAGTCCTTTACCCAACGGGATACCGCTGGCAATAAATTTCTCATATATTTTCAACCATTTACTATTAATGACTGGTTTTGTAATCCTCATCTCCCTGGTTTTAGCCGGGTTTACCCACGTAAATCCTGATTATCGACATCTCAAATCCAAAAAAACATCCGGGGCGGGATTTCTGTCATCAGACCTTCGAAAACATTATCAAAAAATATTTCTCCCCGTAAGTAAATCAATACGTCGACCCACTTCACCTGTCATTCAAATCGTTCTGATCATATTTATCGTGATTAATATCGGCTTAATGGGTCTATTCCCCATTAGTCGACAGATCCGGGAAATACCCTCAAACACCGGACTTCTGATTCTTCTTCTATTGATACTTCTGAATATGCTGCCATTTTCATTGATTCAGCTATCAACCTCAACCATCGATATTTCCTATTTCCGGAACAACCGTAAGTTTTTTATCTATCTCCTGGTTATTGCCACTGCCACAGTTCCTATCAGTATCATTCTCCATACGTTTAATATCCACAAAATTCTAATCTCACAACAGCAATTGGTTTTTCATCTTTTCCCAGCCTGGAATTCTATCCGTTCATTAATAATTTCCGGGAATTCTTTGATTTACTTTTTTTACGTCTTCCTGTTATTCCAGTTTCTTACGACACATGAGCGCCCGGATCAGTCAGATTTTTCATTGTTGAACTGGTGGAAATACAGCCTGATGGTTTTGCTACTGTTATCATACACTGTTTTATTCTGGGGCGGGTACATTCCGGTTTCAACATCCGGTATTGAATTCCAAAGCAATTTCAAAGCAATCACATGGTTAACGGGTAAATTGATTGTTATCTTGATTTTCATGCGAATTTTATACCGGAGTTTACCCCTCTTTAATGAGGAACAACTTATTCGTTTGACATTCACATACATATTCCCTTTTCAACTGACAACCGTTTTTTTAACAATTCTAATCCATCTAAATTAACAAATGATAATATCTGTTTTTCATATCATACTGGCGCTATCCATTCTCTCCACGGCAATCTTCTGGCTTGTCTCCGATTCCCGAGTTTTCCGACAATTGTGTCTGACAATCAATCAGATTTTATTTTTCATTTATCTCTGCCAAAATACGAATCAGATAGTTGCAGCCCTGTTTCTGTTTATCGGTATCCTCATTATACTGTTACCACTTTGGTTGTTTCCCCAAAAAAGAATACAAAAACCGGAGCACAGTCAAAAATTAACTATCATCTTAAAAATAATGGCCGTAGCGGTATTCCTGATATTATCACTGATTGCACTGATATTCCCGGCCCGATTGAATCATTCCACAGAGTCCACTCTCCCGTTACGGCATGTTTATCCAATTGAAATTCTGTGGATAATTTTTATAATGATTGCTCTGTTTTTTATTCAATTATATCAAATGGTCAAAGACATTTTAGACACAAATGACTGATACTTTCTTAACAATCATTCTTTCATTCGGATTATTTTCCATCGGTTTGATCGGGGTACTGTTTAATCGAGATTTAATCAGACGCCTTCAGTCGCTACTATTTACTGTTATGGGAATCTGTCTGGCAGCCCTTCGATTTGGAGAATTATATCGTCAAAAAGAATCAATCGTTATTTTTTTCATTACCCTTTTATTTATTTTTATTTTCCTCTTTATCGGCTCTTTACTGGTAATAAAGAAGAGCGAGATCGCTGATGTAAAAAATACTCCGACGGAGAAATTATGATACTCTTTGTTTTATTTTTATTATTGCTTCTATTATCGACCCTACTGATGAATAATCTGCTTCCCTCCTTAAGTCTGAAACACTGCCGTTATCATATCGTACCAATTATGATTATACTCAGTTCTCTGCTCGGAATCTTTGTTTCAAAATTACTCATTGCCGATCCCGATGCCGTCGCCTCCGCCACTTTTTACTGGTTGCAAGCGAAAAACACCTTTTTCAGTGTCAAGTTTACACTCAATAATCTTTCACTTTTCTCCGGTGTTTTCATGGCATTACTGTTTTTATTTCAGATCATTATACTGCTATTATCACCAAATCAAAAACATCAGTCTCCAATGGAAATTATTCATCAATTGAATATCATTTACATTCTGATGCTCATTTCTTTTATCATACTATTTTCCGATAATTATCTGATCTGTTTCATAGGGATGATATTTCTATCCGGGGCTGGAATTTATCAGAGCCTGTTTATCGGTAAAAGCCCAGCGACAAAGCATCTTACTTCTTTCTTTCTGGCTGATTTTATTTTTATCGTCACCATCTTTATCGTTTATCAAAACAGTCTCACCTTTACCATATCGGGGACTGAATCCGCAATAATGCTCAACGTGGGCAAATGGATCGCTCTGCTTCAGATTTCTGCAATAATCATTAAGATAATGGCTTTTCATAACCTGCTGAATCATTCGGATTCCGGTACCTTTTATAACGATTTGTTATTTTTGGAAATACTGACAATTTTCATGTTTTTGCTCGTCCGACTCTATAGTACTTTAAGCGATTTCACCGTTCATGTTATAATGATCGCCGGACTTTTGATGATGATGATACCCGCAATTCTGTCACTGTTCAAAAGTGGTGATCGAGCCATATTCAGACATCTTCTACTCTCTCAATTCGGATTGTTCATTGTGATATTAAGTCATTGTCAATTGTTCATTATCACGCTTTACATCTTTAGTTTTTTATTTTCAAACCTACTCTTGTTCTTTGTGCACATTAATTTCCCAGGCCCGAATAAATTCGACAACAGGGGATTTTCCATTTTTAAGTCCGGATATTTCTGGTTACTCCTGCTGGCAGTGTTTTATATTGCCGGTTTGCTGCCCGGTTCCGGATTTATTCCCAAAATTAATCTGATCTCTCACTTATTTACCTCATCGGTGAGTACTTCGGCAGTCTGGATCCAGCTCGTTTTTATCGGTTTAGGGCTGCTTTTACTCTCAATAGCGGTCTTCAGATATTTTTTCCTGATTCTTCAAAGGAGGAAAGAGCCCCAACCGACAATCACTGTTCCGAATCTGATAATTGGATTCACGGTATTTCTGAATCTATACCTGTTTTTCACTCTGCCCAATTTTGACCCTTTTGCACAAACCGGCTGGTTTTACCGAATAATCCCGTCCACATATTTATCCCCGGTATATGATAATTTCAATATTGCCAATGCACTCGGAATAATCCTAAGCCCGGCGATTTTGGGATTCCTCGTCGCCCTCCTAACCTATCAATTCAATGTCTTTCCTTCTACCATCCTGAATAAACTTTTCCGACCTGTTAATACCATTGCCAAAACAATTATTCAGTCGGTTTCAACCTCCTATGAATGGATTAATGAAAATATTTCTACCATGGGAAATTTCATCAGAAAAATTGAAGCATCAACAATTCGGCAGTCTCAGATGTATTTTAAGAATATACTGAAATGGTTATCAGCAATGATCGTTACTACGGATCGGCGACTGACACACCCAAAAATGCCGGCAAAATTTATAAAACGCTTAGAAATGATTATTCATCAACCGTGCGAAAAGTACGAAATGCTTATTCCGGGAATATTAATTATTACATTAATCATAATTATATTTTCCAGCATCATCTGAAAATGATAGAAAGGCCAACAATATGATTAACCATCTGCTTTTATACCTGTTTCTTTTTCCACTTTTAGGAACGGTTATCCTGATATTTGTCAATGAAAACAAACTGAACACTTTGAAAACAATCGCAGCGATTACCACGGGTATTCAAATGTGGATTATCGTCCAGTTGATTTTCAATTTTGACACAAATATCGGTTATCTTCAGTATGTGGAACAGATCAGTTGGATTAACCTTCTGAATATTGATTTTATCATCGGTTTAAACGGAGTAAACCTCGTCTTTCTGACACTATCTACAATCCTTTTTTTCACGGCAATATTCATAAACTGGAAAGAGAGATATCATCAAAAATCATTTTATGTCTTAATAATGCTCCTGAATACCGCTGTAACTGGTTTATTCATGTCCTACGATCTGTTTCTATTTACAGTCTTTTACGGAATCGCTCTATTTTCAACATTTTTGCTTATTACTCTGTTTACCGAAAAATCAAACGGCTATACTGCCGGTTTTTTCACATTCTGTGCTTTGACTTCATTTTGTCTGATTATCATCGGTGTACTGCTTATCAATAACCAGGCTGTTTCATACAGTTTTAATCTGTACGCCCTTGCTCAGAATCCGTCAATTTTATCAAATATTCAGACATCCGGTTTCTATATCTTTCTGATCGGTTTTATTATAATTACACCAATAGTTCCGTTTCAGTCCTGGTATCTGGGAGCAATCGAAACAGCCCCAACATCACTGGCCGTTATTCTGCTGGCTTTAATCCCAAAAATCGGTATCTTTGGAATTCTGAATATTCTATTACCACTCTTTCCCCAAAGCACCTTCCGATTTGCTGTACTTTTCGGAATTATTGGCAGTTTAAATATTTTGTATTTTGCTTTTACTGTCTTCAGTCATACCGATTATCGAAAAATCATCGGACATTTTACCGGGTTTTCAACAGCGCTGATTTTCATTGGATTATCCTCAATCATTTCCGGCAGGCTACAACAAAGCGCCGCCACAATTTCCGGCCTGAACGGCGTTGTCATTTATTCCTTTAGTTCCGCCCTAATTATCATTGGTTTACTGTTAATTCCAAAAGTTCGGGATCATATCACCAATCTCGCCGCTGAACCACCATCAAATCGATGGGTTGCAGTTTTCATGTTATTAATGGTATTAGCCAGTGCAATTGGTTTGCCTGGATTCCTAAATTTCATCGGTCAATTTCTCTGTCTGATCAGTGCATTTCATCACTGGTCTACCGCAGTTATGTCTCTTTTAGCGATGATCGGGCTTGTATTGGTTGGCATTAAGTTTTTCAGGATTATTAGCGATACAATTCATCAAAATAATCAAATACAATTTTCAATCAAAGAAAATGAGATCAGTTTTGAATTCATTGTCCTGCCGATCATTCTGATATTTCTTTTCTTTCTTGGCATCTTTCCCGGCGCAATTCTGCAATTCATTAACCATAGTCTCCGGGATATTGCGACATCATTAACAACACTGTAAAAAGTCCATGAACAATACTTACAGCCTGACAATCTTTATACCGGAATTTCTCCTTTTGCTGAATATTTTTATCCATTTCATCTATTCAGACGGCCGGTCCCGGAAATTCATCATCCTGCGGAACTCATTTTTATTCATAAGCCTATCCATCTGTCTCATATTGGAAATCTTTTTCCGGCCTGATAAATCCCACGGCTTATTTTTCAATTCCTTTATTCTGAATCCTTTTACAATGTTTTTTAGTCTCTTCTTAATTTTGCTTTTTCTCATTTTTGAATATCGGAATATCCGGCAGAATTACACCTCTTTCTCAAACGATATCCTCATTCAAAAACTCCTGTATTTAACCGCTTCGATTCTGTTAATCAAGGCAAATTCACTCATCAGTCTCATTCTCTGTGTCGGGTTGATCTTTCTGAATAATATCAATTATTTTTGTCCTCAGAAATCAGAAAAAGAAAACTATCAGTTTTTCCTGACATCCCATCTGATGATTTTCGTTATTCTGTTATTTGGAATAATGCTTTACTACGGGATAACCGGATCATTTTTTTTCATGGCGGATGCAGCCCCGGGTAACGTTGCTAAACCGAATTCCGTGGTTTTTTCTTTCACGGCACTATTACTGATGATTGGCTTCGGATTATACGGTTTCATTCTGCCTTTTGGGAAATTGTTTGGAAAACAACCCTATTCTTTCGATAACGGACGCGTAAATTCCGCATTTTATATTCCACTGTTTGCATTCTGGGGAATTACATTCAGAATTCTCAATGACCTACTCTCTGTTCCCGAGTCAGAGTTGATTGTAAAAAATTATCGGACATTCATTCTCCTTTGTTCTATTCTATTAATTGTTGCTGCCAGTCTGTATTTTCCCATTCGTCGCAAAACTTCTGATTTATTCCACATTTCCCTCATAATTCACCTCAGTTTAAGCATCTTGGGATTCGGTGTAATTTCACTCGATGTAACCGCTGTGTCAATATACCTGTTGGTCATAACAATACTGACGTACTCGGCATTGGCAATGACGGATAAAAATAAAATTCCGAATCGTCTGTCGAAAATTGTATTGATTATTTTATATTTAAACATCCTTGGTATTCCGGGTGGTTCGGGATTCACCGCCAGATTTTTATTATTTCACTCACTCTTCCGGGCAAACATCCCGCTTATTTATATTATTTTTTCCATGTTGAGTCTTATACCACTCGTAATTTTCGTAACCATTGAAATTTTACGAGTATCTCAATCAATACCGTCTTTTGAAAAGCAGAGGATTGAATTTGTTCCTTTGTTTCTGACTGTAATTGTCATCGGTTTGGGAATTTACTGGGAACCCTTTTACAATCTTATTTTAGTTTCACTGAGATAATTTCAAAAAGCGAGTTTGATATGAAAAATCGTAGAATACTCTTTTTTGACGTCGACACACAGAAGGATTTTATCGAACCCGACGGAGCACTCTATGTTCCCGCTGCAGAAACCCTGAAACCGACATTTAAACAGATGATCCTTTATGCCCGCACCCATAAAATTCCGATCTGGGGAAGCGTCGATGCTCATACCGAACAGGATCAGGAATTATCCCGGAACAACGGTCCCTTTCCCGACCACTGTATGCAGGGATCGCCGGGTCAGCAAAAAATACCCGAAACCGCTCCGCCGAAACCGCTCTGGATTAAAAACCGAATCTATTCTGAAGAAGAGCTGCAACGTGCAATGAAACACACCGGCGAAATCTATTTTGAGAAGCAGACTTACAATATGTTTGATAATCCCAACCTGAGCAAAATGGTCACGGGATATGACCCTGTGATAATATTTGGTGTTGCGACCGACTATTGTGTTCTGGCTGCTGCGCTCGGATTTCGAAAATTGGACAAAGCTGTCTTTGTCGTCGAAGACGCTATCAAGCCGGTCAGCAGCGAAGGCGAACAAAAAGCGCTCAAAGAAATACGGGAATCCGGTGCCAATTTTATCAAAACCGATGCCATTTCGGACGGTTTGTTATTCAGGATGTAGTCGAGTTTCATTGTTGTTTTTATCACATTTTGCAGATATTCCACCATTAAATGACAACATTTTTTCAATTCGCTTACTCAAATACATAGTTATTTATTGAGAGTGGAGACGAATAAAATGAAACGCATTAGAAAATCCCTTGGAATTACCTGCTTTTGCATCAGTCTGATTTTTGGTGTTTATGAATTGACATTCGGCGATTATCCTCAGACAACTGAATCGGCTGACGCCACTGTTTTATATCAGAACTGCTGATTAATCGAATTGCAATTTTCCCGTTAAAACGGAAAACGGGAGAAAGAAATCAAGAGGCAGGACAAACTCCAAATTCCAAATCACGATTCACGACTCACGAATCGCGGCTCTTGGCTCTCATAATTCAATACACAATACAATGTGAGAAGAAATAATCCCGGAGATATTCTGTTCGCCTATTTCCATTTACCAAATATTCCTCTAAATTAATTCCGGCATAAACGGAGATTGAATGGAAACGAACGACCTTATCTACTACTACAATAAATTCAAATATGGCGAGGACAGCTATCATTATCTGATGGCCAATAAGGTCAAGGAAATTCTTCTGATTTCGACATTTTACGATGCTTTTATATTTGAGCAGGACGGCCGGTTATCAGAGCAGATTTACGGCGAATACCGGCAGCTGAACCTCAGCACCGCACCGATCATTACCAGCGTACCAACAGGGGAAGAAGCCTTGCGGATGCTGAAATCGAAAAAATTCGATCTGGTTATTTCCATGCTGCATATCGGGAAAATAACAGCCTTCGAGATTGCCCAACAGATCAAGGAATTTGACCCGGACCTTCCGATTCTGCTGCTTCTTAATATGCAGTCGGATTTGAGTTTACTGAAAAACTACCAAGGCATGCTGCGGTATTTCGATAATATTTTCCTCTGGAAAGGAGACGCAAAGATCTTTCTCGCCATGGTCAAATCAATCGAGGATATACGCAATCTGGAATACGACACCAAACACGGTTTGGTACGTGTAATCCTGCTGGTAGAGGACTCGATTCCTTACTATTCTGTTTTTCTTCCGCTGCTTTACCAGGAAATTGTCAAACAGACTCAGGTGCTGATCAGCGAAGAGCTGAATGACATAAACAAGCGTTTGCGAATGCGGGTCCGTCCTAAAGTTATCCTGGCCCACAACTACGAAAAGGCCATGGAAATTTACGAACAATATACAGAATACATTATCGCCGTCATCTCCGATATCAGTTACGATCGTAATGGTAAACTTGATCCAACTGCCGGGATTAAATTGATTTCAAAGGTCAAAGAAAACATTTATGACATTCCCAGCATCCTGATGTCTTCGGACTCGGCAAATCGTCAGAAAGCGGAAGAAATTAATGCCGCATTTCTTGATAAATACTCAAAACATCTGCTCCAAGATCTGCGCCAGTTTATGCTCGATAATATCGGCTTCGGTGATTTTGTTTTCCATAATCTGGACGGTGAGGAAATCGATCGGGCCAGAACATTATATGAATTCGAAGAAAAACTGAAAAATATTCCGGACGACTCAATCCTCTATCATAGCCGTAAAAATCACTTCTCGGCCTGGCTTATGGCCAGAGGTGAAACCCAGATTGCCAAACGCATGCGTCTGTTGACGGTTCGGGATTTTAAAACAACTGCCGATATGCGCAAACATCTGGAAAAAATTCTTCATGAAATCCGGAAAAACCGTAACAAAGGAAAAATTGTCAACTTTCATCCGGCCAGTCTGTATGAACCTGATGAAATTATCCGTCTGACTGAAGGTTCACTCGGCGGTAAAGGCCGCGGTTTGGCATTTCTGAATGCCCTTCTGGTGAGCATGGAATTCGACAAACGCTATTCAGATGTCAATATTCATCTGCCCAGTACACAGATCATCGGTACAAACGAATTTGACAATTTTATTATCAGAAACAGAATCAATGAAAAAATATCCGAAAAAGAGACCGATACGAAAATTGATAAAATATTTCAGGAAGGCAGACTATCGGACGAGTTGATCAATCATTTGAAAATCATGCTTGAACATATCCACTATCCCCTTGCCGTACGTTCATCCGGGCTGCTGGAGGACTCCTTTTCACAACCCTTTGCCGGTATTTACCGCACATATATGTTGCCAAACAATCATCCCGACGTAAAAGTGCGCTTAAATCAATTGATGGACGCCATAAAACTGGTTTTTGCCTCGGTGTACATTCGCAGCTCCCGCACCTATATAGAAAACCTCAATCACCAGATTGAGGAGGAAAAAATGGCCGTTATCGTTCAGCAGGCCGTCGGTACTCAATTTGGTGATTATTATTATCCACATATATCGGGAATTGCCCAATCTCACAACTACTATCCCATCGCCAATCTATCCAACGAAGACGGAATCGCTTCGATTGTTGTCGGTCTCGGTAAAACAGTTATAGAAGGTGGAAAACATTTTCGGTTTTGCCCCAAATACCCGAAAACCGATTTTCTGCAACCTAAAAATCTGCTGAATGATTCTCAGAAAGAGCTATTCGGTATCAATATAACTCACCAGAATTTTGACCTGGTTACCGGTGAAGAGGCTACGATAGACAAAATCGATATTGCTCAGGCCGAAAAAGACGGCGCGCTGAAACACGCCGCTTCGGTATGGGATAATGAAAATGACCGCTTTATAACAGGTTTAAGCCACCCCGGTCCCAGAGCAATTACATTTGAGAATATCATTAAATACAATTATTTTCCCCTTGCTGAAATAATCAGTGACTTGCTAGATATCGGAGAAAAGGCCTTCGGATTACCGGTTGAGATCGAATTTGCAGTGGATTTGACCCGTGATAAGCGGGCATCTATTCTACCAACTTTTTACATTCTGCAGATTCGTCCGCTGGCGGTCAGTACGAAAAACATCGATCTGAGTAACGAAACATATAATCCTGAAAAGTGTGTCATCTATACCGAAAAAAGTATGGGCAACGGTATCATTTCCAATATAAGGGATATAATCTTTGTTGATCCCGATAAATTCGACAAATTACGCACATTGGAAATCCGCAACGAAATCGGGAAAATGAATCGTAAAATGAGAGATGAAAACCGGCGATACCTGCTAATCGGCCAGGGGCGCTGGGGATCCCAGGATCGTTTTCTCGGAATACCAGTCAGATACGTGAATATCAGTCATGCCAAAGTCATTGTTGAGATGGGCATTGAGGGTTTTACCGTTGATCCCTCCCAGGGAACGCATTTTTTCCACAACATCGTTGCCATGCAGATCGGTTACTTCACGGTTCCTCATAAATCAAGCAGGGATTTCATTAACTGGAAATGGCTTCGAAAACAGCCTGTCATTCAGAAAACTGAATTCCTGATTCATGCTCGCTGTGAGAATCCATTACAGATAAAAATGGATGGGAAGCACGGTATTGCTACGGTGATGCCGGGATAGAGGACTCAATTTCTTTTTCCCCGTTAAAATGGAGAGCGGAAAACGGAGAAAGGAAACAGGAAGCAGGAAACGGTATTTCGCCACCGCCGCCGGCGGGATTATGCGGGGCAGATAGTAAAAAGGCGAAAGGAGAAGGGCTTAAAGTTCAAAGTTAAAAGTTCAAAGTTAAAAGTTCTTGGCTCTTGATTCTCAAATCACAAATAACGTCCTGTAACAAAATAGGGGAGAGTAAAAAAGGGCTGCCAAAGGACAGCCCTTTTTATCAGATGTGATGCATTTGATTATTATACACAACCCTGATCGATCATGGCATCGGCAACTTTGATAAATCCACCGATGTTCGCACCTTTGACGTAATTGATAAAATCGCCTTCTTTGCCATATTTCACACAGGTTTCATGGATGCTCTTCATAATTCCATGCAGCTTCTGATCAACCTCTTCACGGGACCAGGACAGGCGCATGCTGTTCTGGCTCATTTCCAGACCGGAAACAGCAACACCGCCGGCATTGGCCGCTTTTCCCGGTGCATAGAGTATACGGTTATTAACAAAAGTATTAATTGCTTCCGGAGTACAGGGCATATTGGCACCTTCACAGACGCAGAGACAATTATTCCGAACCAGGTTGTTTGCATCTGTTTCATTCAATTCATTCTGGGTTGCGCAAGGCAGTGCAATATCAACTTCCACTTCCCAGGGACGTTTTCCGGCAACAAATTTCGCACTATTAAACTTATCCGCAAACGGAGCAACAACGTCATTATTGCTTGCCCTCAGTTCCAGCATATACTTAATTTTTTCATCGTTAAGACCTTCTTCATCATAAACATATCCGTCGGGGCCTGAAAGCGTAACGACTTTCGCACCGAGTTCCGTGGCTTTTTTTGCCGCACCCCAGGCCACATTACCAAAGCCGGAAATTGCTACTGTTTTACCTTTGAAAGATTCACCCTGTGTTTGAAGCATTTCCTGAGCAAAATAGACACAGCCAAAGCCGGTTGCTTCGGGACGAATCAGGCTGCCGCCCCAGTTCAGGCCTTTTCCCGTCAGAACACCGGTAAATTCATTTCTAAG